>JABSON010000380.1 GCA_013215915.1 Campylobacteraceae bacterium
TTAAAAAATTAAATTACTTTTATTAATTTTATACCTCAGCAAATATTTTACATAGTAAATAAGTTATTCTCTAGATCTAATAACTTCTTTTTAACACTTAATCCACCCGCATATCCTCTTAAGTCTCCATTTGTAGAAATAATACGATGGCAAGGAACAATTATACTTATAGCATTTGCTCCATTTGCACTAGCTACTGCTCTTATAGCTTTTTCATTCTTTATTGCTTTAGATAGCTGTAAATAAGTCGATGTTTGTCCATAAGGTACTTTGAGTAGTTTTTTCCATACTTCTTCCTGAAAAGGGCTTCCTGCGAATAATAAAGGTATATTAAACTCTTTTCTTTCTAAATTAAAATATTCATTAAGTTGAATTATAGTTTTTTCTATTAAATCATTATCTTTTTCTACAAATACAGAATCTAAAGCTTTTGTGATTCTAGAGTCAATAGTAGTTCTCATTTTTCTATATCTCCAGTCAAGCATACATAGTTTATTCTCATATGTAGCTATTATTAACTCACCATATTTACTTTTATAATATTTTATATTTATTTCATTCATTTTAATAAGTACTTAAAAGATTGATTTGTTTTCATACGACTTCCTTTATCATTTAATTGTATTTAAATGAAGCTTGAGTATTTCTGTAAAATAAAAGTACTTTTCATTATCTCTTTATTTATGAATATCTTCTATCTATAATATTAATATAGGTAAAAGCTCTGGATTAAATTCTTCTTCATACCATATTTGTTTATTAAATTTACTTGAAGATAACATAGATTAAGTAGCTTTTGTAATTAGTGTTGTTGTAATTAATTTATTCTTTGTATACTTTTCTATACTCTTTTTATTAGAACATAATAAAGTATGTTTTACTCTTCTATAGTATTCACCTTGAACAATACAATTTTTAGAAAATCTAATACATATAATAAAAGAAAGAATAATCTTCTAAAGCTGGTATTCCCATCCATCTTGACTAAATTCAATAGAAGAGGTGAAGTTATAGTTCTCGTATACAGCTTTAATTGTAGCCCTAACTTCTACTTTACAAAGACAATTAGCATTTGAGTGTCCTATTCCAGCTTTTTTCCAAGAATAAGTTGAATAACCTTTTTCTCTAAGTTTGTTTCAAATAATGTCTTAGTATCCTTCTTGATTATGAGTACTTGCTCCATCACCATGAACAAAAAGAATAAGATCTTTTGTTTTTCCATTAGTAGCTTCTAAGTACTCTCTTTCTTAATTATTCATCATATCTTTAAAAATCAATTCTTCTACATAAACTAAATTAAAAGTTGAAATGATTAATAATCTTAAGAATAATAACTTGCTAATGTATACTCCTTATTTGTTTATAGATATCCATATATCAAATACTAAAGCATTTATACATGTTGATCTATTAAAATCATATTACCATCAGGATCTTTAATAGAAAAACTAGAAGGTCCACTTTCTCCATTAATACTTTTATCAAGTATCTTAATACCTTTTAATTCAAAGTCTTTTAACAAGTCTCGAACATCATCAAATGATTCAAGTCTTTTACACTCTTTATCCCAGCCAGGATTAAATGTTAAAATATTTCCTTTAAACATTTCTTGAAATAAACCAAGAGTATGATCATCATTTCTAAGTATTAACCAATTCTCTTCTTCTTTCCCACCTATTACCTCAAACCCTAATTTCTGATAAAACACTTTTGAACTTTTTATGTTTTTAACAGATAAACTTACTGAAAATGCACCTAGTTTCATATTACACTCCATTATTTGTTTCTAATCACAAAAAAATAAGCTTAAAAAGAATTAACATTTTTACTTATTTAAAATTTATATAAATAACTTTACATGATAAAAGCTTAAATAATTCTAGTATAATCTAAGTAATTCTAAAGCTTCATAAGTAGATAGTCTTGAATATATTTAGTATTTAAGGTGCTAGATTATTCATTAATATTATAAATATATAATAGAGATAATCACAGGAGATAAAATGAACAGTTTATTACATTCTAAACTTTTAGTATTAATTCAGTTTATGATCATAATTTTATTATTATTA
>JABSON010000381.1 GCA_013215915.1 Campylobacteraceae bacterium
TTTTTACTTAGATTAGGGCATAGATGTCCATTTCCTCCCTTTCCACCCCTTTCCTCCCTTTTTTCTAAAAAAAGGGAGGAAATCCTCCTTTTTGTTGTTGTCCGAACATATTACATATTACAAATAACAGTAATTTTAAGAACATGTTAAAAATATCATCAGAGAGTGTTAAAAGTGCTTTTAAACGGCTACGAAATGGTTTGTTCGACAATTTGAGAACCACTGGTTCTAGTAAAAAAAATGTATAATTAATTTATCAAAATTAAAATAAAAAATAAGTCGTCGCAAGTGAGAAGTGAACCCAGGTCCTCTTGTACAACAGCCAGATGTACTAACCACTAGACTGTGGACAACTACAATGAAAGGTATGCTAGTACTCCATACGATTCATAACTAAATTCGTAAAACATGAACACGAGACCACCAGTTGGAAAATCGTGAATAATTAACTTCTAAATTTAGTGGAAAGTTACCACTGATCACGAGTTGTTATAAATCAGATAAAAAATTAGTCTTTTTTGGGAAGTTAACCACCGCTGCCGGCTATCCTATATACACACCGGCCACTAATTATTATCAACATAAACCAAAAAGGAATTAAAAAAAACTACACATTTACAATGTTAGTGACACAGCTCCATAAAAGAACCTCAATGCAGACCTGCTTCGGAGGTTTTAAAATTGACTAATACGGTAGGATCGACGTAAGAATTTCATCAACCTAGCCATGGGTTACGCATGCAACAAACACTGCCAACAAACAATTTTGTTTTGTTTGTACACAAACTGTCAATAAAACCATTATTTCTATACACAATAATAAAAATTATAATATATTCACTTTGTTTCGTGGTCGGTCTCGCTTGCTTAACTGAGCCTCTTCCAGCAACAGTCTTGTTCAGATCCGCATTGTCTCTTAAGTCGAGATTGTGTAAGCAGGAGAATGTTAACAAAGGTGTTGTAATTTACATGCTATAAAGGGCAAATTTATGTAACATTTTGCGGCATGGAAGGCCTTGCCTTTTTTCAGAATTATTATTTTTGAAATTTGAACATAAGAATTCAAAATGTATAAGAAAATAGCACCAATAACTGTGTCTTATATAATGGTGTCGTAATTTACAAAAATAACTTACTGACAACTTATGGCAATGCCCAGATTTCAAAAAACGTTTTTTTAGCAAAGCATTCATAATGTCTGTGTATGTAAAGCTGAATATAGCCTTGTGCATGCTTTTATATGTCTGGAATTTGGCTTTATTTTTATGGTGTCGTAATTTACATAGAAACTTTTCCCGCCAGTTGTGGCATATTGTATATGATGCCAATGTATTAATGCTAATATGATTAATTTCACTAAAACTCAACTTTTGAGACTAATTTGGCATTTCAAATGTACCTCAGTAGAAAATAATATAGGAAACAAAAAAGTGTCGTAATTTACATTGAAAATACCGACATAATGGATTTATGTAATTTTTATGGAAATTATGCATATTTATAGCAGAAAAAAGGTCTGATCCGCACATATTTCTGGTAGGCAACATATTAAATACAAGATTTGGCCAATGTTATTATATTTATTGACAGGAGCAAGTGATATGTTGGTGTCGTAATTTACAACATTGCTTTAAGCCTTTTTTTAGGACACTGAAAAAATGGTTAAATTTGGTTACACTCTGCAGAATCCTAATATATAGCAAAGACAAATATCGAAATCAAGTGTAAAACCCATTTAGCACTAAATAATGTTTTTCTAAGCCTAATTTTTTTTAAGGATTTCAAAAATGGAAAATAAAATTTCCCCTTTTTTTCATGTTCTGAGGGCCATAAAATCTGTTTCCGGTATCCAAACCTAACATATTTACATATAATTTCAAAATTCAGACAATTATCTACTATATGAAATTGGGTACATTATCACAACTTGTCTGTGTTACTTGTAATAAGCAATGTAAAAAAAAAAAATTGAATTTTGCAAAGTGAGTGTTTTTTATGAAAACGTGTCATATATATATATCATATTAATTGCTTTTTCAGCTGCCACATATA
>JABSON010000382.1 GCA_013215915.1 Campylobacteraceae bacterium
TGTAGCTTAGCCAGACACCTCAGAATTAACTATCAGAAAGATGAACCATCATACCGAAGCCACTGAATGTCAAAAACCAATTGCTATAACCACTTTTGATTCCTTGAAAATAAACCATAATTTTCGTAAACATAAGTAGGACTGTCTAAAAAATTAGTAATATACCATTAGATCAAAGATCCCCAAAGAAACATGGATAGCTAAAGAGAATGGGATTCCATGGGACAGCCGCTTACAAACTGTGGATATTATCATTCCACTGCAAATAAATCTTGTTGTTAAATTTTCTACCTCATTGGTAAAATTAAGTCACTATATACAATATTGAAATATATCATGAACAAGTTAACAGGTAATAAAACTTTATTAATTATAGGGCACCCCGAAAAATAAAAATTCTCTCAAACATCGAAACAGAATAAACATAAAAAAAAATTCAAAATATATCGAAAAACAAAATATGTTGGCAGAGGCCGCAATTTTTCAATTTTTAGAAATCTAGAAACGTTTTAATAAACCCCACTTTTCCATTTTTGATACAGTAAGTAGATAACTACGAAACATTAAATAAATTTGCCCGAAATAATTATTAATAATACACCATCTCTTCTGTAGGCCCAATGGCTTGTTAAGCCTTGACAAAAGTCATAAATAAAAAATAAACCAAAACTCCAAGAAAATTTACTTTGTGATTTTCAATGTGAAACTATATCCAAACTTTATGTATATGCGGCAGCAATTTGTTAGCCTTGCAAATTAAATACCAACTTACAATTCTAAACACCAGAGCCTTAAAATTGGGAAAATAAATTCATAACAAAAACAAAAATTATGCCAGAAGAAAAATTGTCTGTTCAAATTTTAAAGAAACTACGACTTAATGATATTCGAAATGTTCAAACAGATTTGATCTGATTAAATATGAACCCTCGAATATATAAATATTATAAAAATTCCTCTCCAAAAATTTAATCGAGACATTTTCCTGTGTAAGTTTAATGTACTTTTTGGGAGTTATAAACTGCAGTATTTATATCACGTTTAACTATTATACCACAATTATACCTGATCGTAGTTGAAACCGGGGTGATCCTGAAAATTAGAGGGTCACCCGGGTAATAACACATCACTGCTGAGAAATTAGGCCTGCATTGCCTAGAATCTCGGAAGTAATCAATATGTACAAATATTATTCTTAGATGCAGCTAAAGAATATGTAGACCAGGTATAAATACCAAATATAAACAAAAAAACAAACTCCCAGAGATAAAAAATGACTAAATCTATTGTCTCGAAAATAATCTCAACTGGTAAATACATTTAGGCTCTTGAACTCATTAGTTGTTGAATATAAATTGGGAATCTAACATACTGTAACTATACTTGTCTGTTCATATTTATTTATGTGCATCCCCCCTCATAAACTTGTAACTCAATAACAAGTGTATATAAAAAAAATATTTCAAAATATGACCTATATGGTATTATATTTTACATATATCCCACCCGGATATCATACACTATAATAGACTGTATAACAGTTTAATACATAAGTAAAACTTTAATAATTACTTTCTCTGTGGTAAAGTAAATATAATTATGTTTCCACTTTCTAGGTTAAATGTAATTCAGTGTCTAATTTTTCATTCAATTTAAAAAATTGTACCTTAATTGAAATCAGGCTTGCCATTATCAATTAATGAAGCCAGAACTTACAATCTCGCTACTCTTGTAGTGAGCTTTAGAGGGAAAAAATATACCATCTTTGAAACCAAATCTACAATTACCATTTATCCCGCACTACCACAATATACTGCATAAAACCTTATTTATGCCGGTGTAAGAGAGAGAGAGTGATTTATCAGTCCATTAAAAATATTGGATATGTGTATGTGACCATGTGTATTTAATGTTTGTAACACATCATTAAGTTCATTTGCTTAGAAACAACAAAAAATTGATCCTACAAAAGCCTACAACAATTACTAAGACTCCTCTCTTTTTCCAGGTTACTACATTCAAATAAATGATTATTCCAAGTTACTACATT
>JABSON010000383.1 GCA_013215915.1 Campylobacteraceae bacterium
GCATTAGATGAAGATTTTGATTTACTAGAAAGATTAGGTACTTATGCAATATCAAAATAAAAAAAAGAATAATTTACATATAAAAAAAGTTATTTCTTCTAGGATTAAAAATGTTTAAATATATAATAATAATTTCATTATTCTTTTCTTCTTGTTCATATAAAAATCATTCGGTAAAAGATATAAATAAATATATTACGACTGTTGATTATGGAAACTTTTCAAAAGATTCTGTATTAGATGCTGCTAAAAGAGCTTTTTCTTTTACAAATAAAGACTTTATTGTTGATTCTTATCGTAACTCTTTAAGTGTTAGAAAAACAACTTTTAATACTCTTACTACAAATGTAGTTGATGATATATTTATACTTGAAGTAGAAGAAAAAGATAATAATACAATAGCCAAATTTCATATTAAAAGAATTTTTAATAGTAATGATTCCAATTTCTTTTATTTAGATTTAGGTGACCATAAAATGTTTTATAAAAGATTAAACTTTTTCTTAGATATTGAAAAAGATTGGCCAAGATGTATGTCGAATGATGAAGATGCAATTCTTAAAACATTTTGTACTAATCTATCTAGTATATTTATTTCTTCACCTACAGATAAGGATAAAATAAAAAAACCTTATATTTATCAAAGAATTCAAAGTAAAAATATTGTTCAAATAACTAAAGATATCTTATTAATTGATAACTTTGAGATAAGAAATAAAAAGAATGATATTTTAGATAAAGAAGATGAATTAAAAGTTAAAAATAAAATTATGCTTGATTCTAATTATGATAATGCTATTAACATTGATGATATTTTAGATAAAATTAAAAAAGAAACAAATAAAAGCTTAAATAAAAAGTAAAGGATTTTAAGTGAAATATTTATTTATATCGTTAATAATGTCTATTTTTCTTAATGCATCTGTTTTTGATGAGGCAATCAATAACTTTAATAAAAAAGAATATCAAAAAGCTTATAATAAGTTTTCTATTTTAGCTTCTAATGATAATGCTGAAGCTCAATATAATTTAGCTTTAATGAATTTTAAGGGCCTTGGACTAAGAGTAAATAAAGAATTAGCTTTTTTTTGGTATGAAAATTCTGCTAAACTTGGAAATGCAAGATCTCAAAATAATTTAGCTCATATGTATTTTGTAGGAAAAGATATAAAAGAAAATAAGAAACTTGCTTTAAAATGGTTTTTATTATCTGCTAAACAAAACTATGCTTTAGCTCAATTAAATATAGCAATGTTATATGCAGGTTCAATTTCAATAAAGAGTCAGGAACAAGCTTTTTTTTGGTATGAAAAAGCTGCAAATCAGGGTGTAATTATAGCTCAAAATAATATTGCTACTATGTATTTTTTTGGGCATGGAACAAAAAAAGATTTAAAAAAAGCTTTCCATTATTATTCTTTAGCTGCTAAAGCTAATAATTCAGTTGCTCAAACAAACTTAGCAATGATGTATTTTGTAGGAAAAATAATAGGTAAAGATTTAGATAAAACCCAATATTGGTTATCTATTGCTTCAAAAGCTGGAAATAAAAAAGCCAAAATGAAATTAGCTGATATGTATAGAATGGGAAACTATATTGATAAAGATTATAAAAGTGCTTTTGATCTATATTTAAGCCTTGCTAAAGAGGGTAATACAAAAGCTATGTATTATGTAGGTTATGCTTACTTTAGAGCGTTTGGCATAAAAAAAGATTTATACAAATGTAAATTTTGGATGAATAAAGCTAAAAAACTAAATCATAAGCGCTCAAGTAATTTTTTAAAAACACATAATTTATAGTACTCACAAAAGTAAATTCTTAATTAACGTATAATTGTGTTTAATTTTATTATAATTAATGAAACAATTTTGAAACTATGATCTCATAGATAAAATGTATATTAATAAAAAAGAGTGAAAAAATATTTTGAAGTTATATCTTCAGTTGTTTTTGTTTTTTTTTAATGATAAATACACCAAATATTTGATAGTTATTTTTTCTATAATCTAAATTACTAAATCACAGAGCAGGTTATTAGAT
>JABSON010000384.1 GCA_013215915.1 Campylobacteraceae bacterium
TAATTGCTTTATGCACTTTAATATTTTGGTTTTATTTTATATTTACTAGCTATTTCGATTATAAAAAATCTATTAAAATGAAGAATCACAAAAAACATGCAATATACTTATTTTTAAGTATATGTCTTACTTCTTTTATGGGTTTGTGTTTATATGTATTTTTATTTATATTTTAAGGCAATTGATTTAAAATCAATTGTGAAAGTAGAAAAAAAGTAACTTAATAAAAATAGTTCAGAAGTTTAACTTCTGAACTATTGATTTAAATTCTTAATTATTAGAATTTAAATATACCAGTTTCGTTTAGTATTACAATAACTAAAGCTGCTGGAATTACGTATCTAACCATAAAGAACCAAACTTTTGTTAAAGTTTTTCCTAATAAAGGAATTAATTCTTCGTTAATTCTATTAGCATCCATAGCATGACCTACGAATAATACTGCCATAATTCCACCAATAGGAACTAAAATAGTTGATGCTAAGAAATCTAACCAATCAAATAAACCTTTACCACCAATCATCATAAACGATGAATACTCAGTGATATTAGATAATAATGCGGCTACACCTAAAATATAGAAGAATAAAGAACAAATTAATGCAGCTTTTTTTCTTGTATAATTAAATCTAGAAATTAAATAAGAAACCATTGGCTCTAACATTGAAATAGCCGATGTAACACCTGCAAATGCAATAGCTACAAAGAATGAAATTGATAAAACAGTTCCAATTTTCCCAAACTCATAAAATACTGCTGGTAATGAAATAAATACTAATCCAGGACCTTTAGTAGATTCTGCACCTTGATCGAAAAGGAAAGTAAATATAATTAAACCTGCTACAACTGCAACTAATGTATCAATAACAGTAATTAACAATGATGATGTTACAATATTAGTATTCTTAGGTAGTGAAGCTGCATACGTTAATATAACACCCATTCCTAAAGATAAAGTATAAAATGCTTGTCCAATTGCCACAATAACAGCTGTTGAGCTTAATTTTGTGAAATCAGGATTAAACATAAATGATACAGCACTAGAAAAACTATCTAATGACATAGAATATACAAAAAGAATTGATAAAATTAATGCTAATAAAGGCATTAGAATTTTATTTATTTTTTCAATTCCATCTTTAACACCTTTTAAAATAATTCCCATTACTAAAGCAAATACTACAGTATGATAAAATAATTGTGTTTCAACATCAGAAGTTAATAAAGTCATAAAAATTTCTTTAGACTCTTCAACTGAAGCTGGTAAAGCTGTAAAAGAAATTGCAATATAATGAAAAATCCAACCAATAATTACTGAATAATATGAAAGAATAATTAATGGTACAATAATTATAAATCCTGCAAATTTCCAATACTTACCGTTATTAACAGCAAGTTTTTCGAACATAGAAACAGCATCACTTTGACCTAATTTACCAATTAACAACTCAGCAATTAAAACAAATACACCAACAAATAAAGCAGTGATTAAGTAAACAAGTACAAATGCACCTCCACCATATTCACCCGTAACATAAGGAAACTTCCAAACATTTCCTAAACCTACAGCAGATCCAACTGCCGCTAAAATAAATCCAAACCTTGAAAACTTGATAGTTTGCATAAAAAACCTTCTCTAAAAATTAAATCGTATTTTAGCCAAAGATTAATTAAAGATGGCCTTAAAATGACATTTTACATAATTTTTTACTTTTATGTATATTTAGGATTATTAAATTTTGTAATATATGTATATAAAGTATTGATTAGCAATTAAGAAGGAGAAAATAAATATTTATTTTCTCCTGTATTTTTTATTATTTTTTTAATAATCTAAGGGATATGCTTTTGGTAAAACTATTGAATATTCAGTAATTAAGTTTTCATAAGTATTTTTTAATAAAACTTTATTTGAAAATAAGTTTCCACACAAAATTATACTATTAATATTTTTTTGTTTTTTAATGTATTTTGAAATAAACATACTTAATGATTTAAAAAATATATAAGATATTTTTTCTTTATGTAAAGAATTTA
>JABSON010000385.1 GCA_013215915.1 Campylobacteraceae bacterium
AAGAGCTTAGCATTAACTTGGTCTGATCGAATATTAGTTTTATGTGTTATTTTGGGTGTCTAAAATTTCAGGTAAATTGGGTTTTTGTACTTTCTACCGTTATTATTTCAATAATTTCCATTTAGTCATGTATACCCTAGGTGCAAACACGACTCATTAGAGGTGCGGTTATTTGTCATTTTTGTAATTCAAGTAATTTAAAGTAAGTAATAACGGTAGTAGGCCAGGGTCAACCCCGTGTCAACATCGTGTGGTCAACCCCGAGGTCGATGTTACACGATGTTGAGACTGTGACATTTAACATCGATCGATGTCCCCGAACCTCGCAGTACCCTGCAATTGACCAATAAAAAAATAAGCTGATTTCGTCATTCTAATCCGGGGGTGCCGGCCCCTCCATCCGGGGGTGCCTGCACCCCCAGGCACCCCCAAAGTTACGCACTTGTATACATATGACATTTTTCATATGGCATGTCGACTATATTTGCAATAAAGTCTATAATTTTAGTTGTGTCATATGACGTAAAATCTGGGTATTTTAAAAGCCATATGGGAATATTTTTAGTACACACCCGGTAGTTTTACTGAAAACATAAGATTAACGGTGGAGTGCAAGTTAAAAAAACTTGTAGTATAAATATAGTACCGAAATTATGCCATACCTTTGAAACTGCAAGCTATATTTGCATCTTTATTTCTGAATTATTATTCCAATATTTTTGAGGAAATTATGATAAAAAGAAACAGGTATTTCAATAAATCATGAAATAAAAGGTAGGAAATCGACCGTCAATCTTCTCACCCAACTAATTTAATGATAACTGGGTTTGTTTCCTTACTTCAGTTTTCTCCCATACTTGCCAACTAATATGATTTTTTCATATTAATAGTTTTTATAGGCAGAATATGAAAATTTAAATTTTCATCCCAGAATATGAATTGTACCGTAACAAAAGAAAAAGAAGATACAAATTGAAAAATGCTCTGGTAATGCTGCCATAATCACAAAATTGGCAAAACCACAAAAAACCTGTTATCTTTGAAAAAAGGTTTTATTTCGAAAATTGAGAATCATTTTGCAAAATATATTATAAGTTTCATCGACATTGGATAATAAGTGTATCAAATAGATTTTGATGCGTCTGTATATTTAGTTTTTCTGAGAGAGGTCCAACTTGCTAAATACCAAATTACCTGGTAAATTTAGTTCGTATAATCCTAAAGTGATGTATTTCTTATGTACTCATATTTGGGGCATAAAAGTAAATTTTTACATTTTCACTAAAAACTGTATTTCAAGGGATGGGAAGTCCCCTTATCTGATAAAAAGTTAACGGATATAATTTTCTCCCAAATTTATTCTTCATTAAGTTAATTCTAGTTTCCTGTTAAAATCTACTTCGTAAAATTTTCTACGTTTATGTTGCAAAAGCATTAGGTTGTTTAATATTGTCTAAATCTGGAAATATGTATTATAATAATATAAGTAGGTACGGTAAAGTGACATGTCCCCTAGTTAGGAGATGGTTTTTGGAGATGCATTGTGGTGGGTGGGTGCCTAATCTCCGTTTCATTGTCATTAGTCAGACTCGTGGTTTTACACTACACCTTGATTGGATGCTAGTCAAATAAAGTATTACCTACCGTCTCCAGATTTTCCCGAGTCTTGATTTTCCACACAGAATAGTTGAGTTGGCTTATTACCTCTTGATTTGATAGAAACCCTACCAACTTAGTGCATGAATGTCTATCTAGAGAATAGAAGCTGCTATCTATCTCAACATTACTAGAAATATCACTTAACTAATAGCACCACACCTTGACAGATTATCATACTACAAATTAACAGTTATTTTCAACAAAATAATATTTCGTGTCTAACACAATAACAAAGTAATTAACTAAATATTTATTTTCTTTCTCTAAAATCACCAATGTTATCAACATTTTTCGATATATATAGAAAATTATCACTATTTTTTCGATATATATCGAAATCACATAGTTTATATCGATAATTTTCGATATATA
>JABSON010000386.1 GCA_013215915.1 Campylobacteraceae bacterium
AATATATACTCTTTTTTTATATTTAGACTTTTTAAAGTACTTAAAAAATAAGAATAATCACTTGAGTTTTCATCTATCCGTGAAAAATCATTAATATAAGATTTTGAAATTAAATTTATAGTTTTTACTGGTGCTATATCTAAAAATAGATCTAAACATTTTATTACTTTAGAATTAATACTTGAAGTTTTATCTTTTAAAAAATACATTAAAGAAGATAAAAAAGCTTGTATATCATTATCACTAAAGATAAAATATTCTCTTATTCCTATATCTTCGTTTTGTTCACCACCAGAACAAATACTTCTCATATTATTAAACATTTCTTCTTTGCTTTTATTGTTTTTTTCTAAGATATAATCTTCCAATTCATATATATAAGGTTCTTTACTTATTCTTACATTGCCTTTATAATAATGTGTTTCTCCACTTGATAATAAAATGTTTTTAAATACTTCTGCAAAATTATCTTTGTAAAAGTTTTCTAGTTTGATAATATTTGAATCATTTTTTACTTCATTATTTGACAAAATATAAGATAGAGCTAAAAGATGAGTTGCTTTTACTTTTATTAAACTAAGTTCAGGCATAAAAGGTACTATATCTGCATCAATATGATTTGTTCTATTGTTTTTTGCATCATACAAAGTATTTACAAATAAGTCTTTTTTTCTTAAAAATAATAAGTTTAACTGTATTAAAGTAGGTAATCCTACGCTTTTTTCTAAATAAGGATTTAATAAAGCCCTAATATTATTTACAATAACTTCTTCATCATTATTCTCAAAATATTTATTAACAAATTCTTCGTAAGTACATAATTTATACTCATTTATTATCATTGTTACACTATAAGAATCTAAATTATTTTTACCATTTAACCTATAAAAAACATCAATCACTCTTAAAGCTTCTTTTTTATTATCTTCGAGTGAATTTGTACGATAGAATAATTTTTTTAAAAAAGAAACTTTTTTTGTTTCTTTAAAGTATTTTTGTATAAAAGGTTTTAAGATTTCATCAAAAAAATCTACACCATAATAATCAAATCTTTTATATATTTCTAAGTTATTCTTTTTTGAAAAACTTAGAAAGTCTATCTTTTCTAAAGTATCTAAAACTTCTTTATTTTCTCCACTTGAGATATAAGCCAATATCTCTTTTGAATTATCAAAACCTTTTTCGAAAAACTCTTTATTTAAAGCTTCTGGATTTTCATCATATTCATCAGAATCATAATCATCTTCTTCATCTTCATTATCATCATCGTCTTCTACATAATTATCGTTAAAAGTATAGTCATCTTCGCTAAACTCTTCTAATACTTCGTTTATTTCATTTTCAAATTCATATATAACTTCTTCTAAATTTTTATCATTAAAAACTTCATTTTCCATATTCTCGTATATTTTATCTCCAGAAATACTTTTAAAGAATAAACTTCCAATATTCTCAAATTCTTCATCTTCAGCAGATCTTGGATATTTTTTTAAGTTTAACAAAAACTCTGATTTAAAATATTCATATTCATCTTTATTGTTTTTTAAAAAAATATAAAATTCAAGTGAAAAAGATAAAAGATCTTCTTTATTAAGAAGAACAAAAGACTCTAAAGCTTCATCATTATAAATAGAAGCGATAGCTTTTAAATTATCTTTTGAGAATTTATGCATTTTATAAAAATAAGGCAAATAGTTTTCTATTACATAAGGTGCGTGTTCACTATCCCAAGAAGGAATAATAAACTCAGAAATTAAATAAGTGTATTTTAAATCATTTAAAGCTAATATTGTTATTAAATCAATGCCAAATACATTCAGTTCACCAATAAATATAGTTTCATTATTTTTAATACAAAAACTAGTGATTTTATTTATAATATCGAATACTAAATCATTTAGTCCCTCTTCGATTGCTTTTTGGAATAAATAACACTGAGATAAAATAACATAATCAGCAGAACCTGGAGCAGGATCATCTAGTTCACTATAATCTAAAAAAGCATACTTAATAGATAAATCAGT
>JABSON010000387.1 GCA_013215915.1 Campylobacteraceae bacterium
ATATTTTAAAGCGTTTTCTATTATATTACTAAGAACAATATTAAATAATATTTCATCTACTTCAAGTTCTAATTCATTGCCTTTTATAATAATTTTTCTGTGTTTATATTTTGCTTTTAAATCGCTAATAATCTCTTCACACATATTTTTAATATTATTATTCTTAAAATTAAGTTTTTGTTTACCTTCTTCTAATTGTAGGCTTAGTCTTAGTGTATCTATTATTGATGTCATTTTATTTGCATTAGAATTAATTTTATGTAAAAATTTATTTTTAATTTCTTTGGGCAAGTCTTCATCTTCTAGAATTGTTTGCGTATATCCTGATATTATTGCTATTGGATTTTTAAATTCGTGAGAAATTGCTGAGATAATTTCATCTTTTTGTCTATTCGAAAGTTTTAGTTTTGCATTCTGCTTACTTTTTTGTTTATCTCTTTTGGATAAACGGTTTGACATAGTATTTAAGTATCTTGTAATTGTAAAAAACTCCAAAGTAAAATCAGATTTTATTTTATTTTTATTCTTTTTATTTGATAAATCAACTAAAAAGTTTAATATATTATTTGTTTCTATTTTTATTCTTTTTGATATTCTATATGTAATAAAAAATGCAATTATTAAAAATATAGATACTATTGTAAATATTTGAAAAGATAAAAATATAAAATTCTGTGATATTTCTTCAATATAAGCCGCCATTCTAATGTAGTAAGTGTTTCCATTTATTTTTATTCTTTTTGCAACATACAATAGTTCTTTATTTAATGTATTTGAATATCTTATTTTACTTCCAATTCCTAGTTTTTTAGCTCTTGTTACTTCATATCTATTTAGATGATTTTCCATAAGTTTTTTATTTTTATCACTTTCTGCAATTACTAAACCGTTATTATCTATAATAGTAATTCTAAGTTTTAAAGATTTTTTTAATTTTTTGACTTTTTCATCAAGATTTTTGGTATTTATTAATAAAGAAGATAAAACTGTAATATTTTGAGATAAGTTTTCTTTTATTTGTTTAATGTAGATATGTTTTGACCAAAAATAAGTAGTAAAACATATAGCTAGTAGTAAAAAAGTAAATAAAGGTACAATTGTGCGTAAAAAAAGTTGGTGCATTTTTATCAAAATATATAACCTTCTGAACGAACAGATTTAATATATTCTTTACTTAAATCAGGATCAATTTTTGCTTTTAGTCTATTAATAGCCACATTTACAGTTTTAAGTTTTTTATCATAAGAATCATTCCACACATGCTCTAATAAATGCTCACGTGATAATAAAATATCTTTATTTTTAAAAAACTCTAATAATAAATCATGTTCTAAGTGAGTTAAATTTATTTCTTTTTCATTTATATAAAACTTCTTTTTTAAAGTAAGATATACAATATCCTTAACTTTAATAATATCTAGTTTTTTTTCACTTCTTTTTATTAAAGCTTTAATTCTTGCTTTTAATTCATTTATTTTAAAAGGTTTTGTAATGTAATCATCTGCGTACTTTTCAAAACCTTCTAAAATATCTTCATCTTTATCTTTTGCACTTAGGTAAATAACAGGAGTATTATTCCCTTTATTTCTTATGTTTTCAATAAAAGTGGTACCTTCTATTCCTGGTAAGTTTCTATCCATTAGAATTAAAGATATTTTTTCTTCTTCTAAAACTTTATAAAGTTTATCATTAACGTTTAAAAATCCAATAGTTTCATAGCCTTCTTTTTCTAAAGTATATTCAAGTAGTTCTAAAATATCTTCTTCGTCTTCAACTAATAATATTAGATCTTTTTTCACGTTTAACCTTTTATTTTTTTAGAGATTCATCTTTTCTCTCATCCTCATACTCTATTACTACATCTTTTGAAACTTTAATAACTCCAGGTGAGAATTTAATTGATAAAATTCTAAATATAAAGAATACAAATATAACTATTAATAAAAATGCTATATCAAAATAATCTTTGGTCTTATGAGAAGCTAAAATAATAACATCCCTAATTAGAAAAATAATAAATATA
>JABSON010000388.1 GCA_013215915.1 Campylobacteraceae bacterium
AATAATGAGAAATCATAAAACTACAAATTAACTGATAAGTTAGATACGTCTTCAACTATAATTGGTATCACTATGAATCTGCAAACAAACTATTTATACATACTGTATCTCCGTAATTAAAGCCTTACTTTATTTGCCAGTTAATAAATATTTATTAGTGTAGATAAGTCTTTATCTTTTGTTCTTGATAATTATTTGACATTAAACTACGTATATTGCAATTTAGTAATAAATACAGGGTGTGCCAGATGTACGGGCAAAAGATTTTATTATGTTTGTGTGAGGGAGAAATTTTAATAAAAATGTTGTCATCAATTTTGGTTTAAATAACAATATACGACGTATACTGTTATTTAAAGCAAAAATTATGAATTTTTTTTTGCTTGAAATAACAATATACGACGTATATTGTTATTTAAAGCAAAAAAAGTCACAATAATTTAATTAAAATGTGTCCCTAACACAAAACATAATAAAATATCGCGCGCGTACATCTGGCACACCCTGTATATAATTTCCGATATTATACTTTGTTTCCCATATATAGTAGGTGGATCTAAATTCTTTGTAATTATACTAGAGTAAATTATTTCCTATAAAATTTCATTCATAGATTCTACATTTTAAACTAATTCTATTGATCACAATTAAATTAGTATCTCCTCTTATTTTAATTAAAATACTGATGGGCACATTAAAAATATATTTTTATTTGTTGTTTATTAGACAATTTTACTTAATTGGGATTAAATTCATAGTAAAACTTATATTCTGTTGTTCAGATGAACACCATATAAGAAAGTATGTAGGGTTTCGGTCATGTGCAACTTATTTCCAATGGTTTATGTACCGAAGACTATTCGAAATGATACGATACAATTTACGCATGATATGAAGTTAAAGTTTCTAAATATTTAACACTGGACTCCAGTTTCTTTTAATAGATAAATTAATTCGTTATATAATATTTTCCACATTCGCGTAAATGAGAACTACCAGGATTGATCATTACTTTAATCTGGGTGGAAGCTCCATCAAATCTAGGAAGTAAAAAAGTAAGTAACTAAGATAACGTATCCTATGCAAAATACCAATCTAAGGTTCTAAGATATTTCCTTGTTCACGTAAAAATGTGACGTCACAGTTAAGACAACCCGTTTAAAAATCCTGTATTGTAATTCTAAATTATTTATATGCATTACCATATTGATTCAGTTTATTATATACTATATAATTATGTTAATTTAAATACACTTTATTTATTGATATTTGTTTTTTATTGTAGATTTTGAAACTTTCACATCTGCTTTTAAAAATCGGATTAATGTTTAAGGATTTTCAGCATTAAAGTAACCTAGTTTAACTTAGAATAAGGAATAGGTTTATTATTAAAAAGTTGGAGGCTTTATTCCACTAAAAACCAATCATCCCACTATTTCACTCCAGAAAATGTTTCTAAAGTGACAAGATATATTTAAATTGGTAACCTGACATTTCATCTACCGGACAATTCATCCCCAGGACATTTCATCCCATTGTTCATTCTTAATACGCGTGTAACTTTTTTATTTATAAAAGAAATAATGCCAAATTTCAAATCTTTCTAGCTGTGTCCTCCCTCTGTAACATGTAAAAATATCAGACCTCAATGTTAAATAGTTTCGTAGATATTAAATAAAACCTGGTGGAATAAAATAGTTTTACTTAATACCTAATGTTTTTTTACTATATAAAGAATTACATAACATTGAGGACCGAAATTTTTACAAGTCACAGAGAGAGGATATAGCTATACGGATTTCAAATTTGACTTTATTCCGTTTATAAATAATAAAGTTACACGCATATTCAGAAAAAAGTGGGATGAAATGTCCGGGGGATCAAAATTCCGGGGATGAAAAGTCCGTGAATCATTTAAATTTGCTCTAAAAATATTATTATTATTATCATTCATGTTTATTATTATTGCGGGGTTGCGGAACCGGTGCGTTCCATGTCCTTTGCTCCAGAATCCGTG
>JABSON010000389.1 GCA_013215915.1 Campylobacteraceae bacterium
AATATTATTAAAAGATGAAATTACTAAGTATTATGAATGTATTAATAAAAATGAGTTTTTTAAAGAATATTACAATAATTATTTATTAGTAAAAGGTTATACATATAGATTAGAAAATATTAAACATAGACTTTATCATACTTTTAAAGAAGCTGTATATGCTATTGATTTATCAGTTCTTACAAGAGATGAAGAGGGTGTAAAAGTTAATTCTTATATTTATATTCTTGTTTTAAATGAAATGATATCTGAGTGTTTAAACGAAGATTACAATATAAATGAAAAAGAGAAAGCTATTTCTTTTTATGCTTCAGAACAAAAAAGAAAATCAGAAGAAGATGCTAAATATCATAAGTATCAATACTAGCATTCATTTTAAAAAATGAAATGCTATTTCTTCCAGAATTTTTAGCTTTATATAAAGCTAAATCAACATTTTGATAGATCTCTTTTTCATTATAATTCTCTTCAATTTCAATTACTCCTATTGAGATTGTAAGGTATTTAGATACAGAACTTTTATTATGTTCAATTTTTTCTTTTTCTAAAGAATCTTTTAATTTATTTAAAATATTTAAACAATCTTTTTTATCATCAACGGAGAAAATAACTGCAAATTCTTCACCTCCTACACGAAATGAATAGTCGTCAGGTCTTCTAAACGTATTTTTAATACACTTAGCTAGTTTTATTAAAGCTTCATCACCTTGAGGATGTCCATATTCATCATTATATTGTTTGAAAAAATCAACATCTAATAATATAAGATTTAAATTATAATTATGCCTTATAGATAATTTCATTTCTTTTTTTAATAAAATATTAAAATGTCGTCTATTATATAAATTTGTTAATCCATCTCTTATTGATAATTCTTCAATATGTTTTTTTTCTGTTATATCTTGTTGAATAGATGAATATCCAATATGTTTATTATTTTCATCATATTCAGGAGAAATAGTTGCATACACCCAATATATACTATTGTTTTTTCCCCTGATTTTTATCTCACCTTTCCAGATATTATTTGATTGAATTGTTTCCCAAATATTATTTTTATCTTTTAAGTAATTTATTTTAAAAAAATTCTGTCCTAATAACTCTTCTTTGGAATAATCTGATATTTTACTATAAGCATTTGTTACATATTTTATATTTCCATCTAAATCAAAAATACTAACAATTATATGTTCATTATAAAGCTCTAACATTCTTTTAAATTCATTTATTTTATTTTCTAGGGAGTTAATAGTACTTAGTTTTTGTAAGTATTTTACAGCATTTGATACTACATTAATTACAGCATTAATATTTGTTTTATCAAATGAACTAATTTCGTGATCTACTTTTAGTGAATCATATAACGAAAGGTTAGAATCAGCAGGAAGAGCTAATATTATTAAAGTTTTTGTGCTTAATTCTTTTAGTTTATTGGTCAAATATGTATTTATATTTACATTATCTGCTAAATTACAAATAATTAGATTATGAACATCTGGATTAAAATTGGCTAATATGTCTTTTTCGTAATTATATTCTTCAAAACTGTTAAAAAACTTTTTTATAGTTTTTACTATAGTATTTGAATGAAAAGAATGGTCAGTTATATAAAAAATATTAATTTTAATGTGTATTGAATTTAGTATTTTATAATTACTCATGTTAACATGTATTTAACCTACACATACCTTTTATTTACGTATCCACACCATATATTTACCTTATATTTCCTTCGGGGGCCCGCGACTCGTCGCTCTTTTATTTGAGGTAGGTGGAAGGGGGAGAGTGTCATTATCGTGTTCCCATAAATCCAGTTCCGCAAATGCGAATTCCTCTTCTTCTTCCGTTTGTTGTGTTACATATGGAACAGAAGTGTTTTGATTATAAACAGGATTTTGCTATTTCTAAGATGTCTTCTAATTGTTCATAATCAAAGGAGAAGTTCATATCATCACTGGAATCACCGCTCGTGGGTTGTTCGACTGGAGTGGATTTGTGACATGATAATTGTGTTG
>JABSON010000039.1 GCA_013215915.1 Campylobacteraceae bacterium
AAAGTATGGAGCTTAGGTAAAATATTTAATTATTTAAAGAAAAATGTGTATTCATTTTTATCAAAAACTTATTGATCTATTTTAAACATTGTGATGAGTTTTAAAGTATTTTAGTTAAATTTAAAGATATGTAAATTATTCTTTTATTAAAAGAATAATAAAGATAATATTCAATTAGATATAATATGAAAAAAAGGTTTTTAGTGATTGGAATTGATATAGTAAGTATTGAAAGAATTAAAAAGATGTATGATAAGTTTGGAATAAAAGCATATCGAAAATTTTTAAGTGAAGATGAAATTCTTTTAGTTAAAAAAGTAGAAACTGCTGCAGGTTTTTGGGCAGCAAAAGAAGCAGCTTCAAAAGCATTAGGTACTGGAATTGGAGCAGATTGTTCATTTTTAGATATTAAACTATCTAAAACAAATAAAAATGCACCATTATTAACTTATTCCCAAAAAGTATTAAAAAAATTTAATATTAAAAATTCTTATGTTTCAATTGCTCACGATAGTGGTTTTGCAACAGCAATAGTACATTTAGAGAAAAACTAATTTCTCTAAGTATATTTATTTTTAGCTAAAAATCTTTCTAAAATAATTTTAGCTGCTAATGAATCGACTCTTCCATCTCTTTTATATTTAATTGTTCCTTTCATTAAATCTTCTGCTTCAATTGAAGACATGTTTTCTTCTTGAAACTCGTAAGGAATATCTAGCTCTAAAAGTTTTGTGAAATGTTGAATTCTTTTTTGCATGTCTTCACTCGCAGATGGAAGTCCAATTATTAGTTTATCTATTTCCCATTCTTTTATAAACTTATTTACATCATTTGCTGCTTGATTTCTATTTTTTCTTAATATTGCAGTTTGAGGTGTTACTATATCTGAAGCTAAACAAATTGCTAATCCTATTCTTTTTAAACCAATATCTATGGCTGCTAATTTCATTTATACCCTTTATTATTTTTTAAATTATTTATTTTTGCATTTAGTATAATTTCGCTATTATACTATTAATTTATATGATATAGGAATAATATATGAAATTAGCAGTATTTGATTTTGATTCAACTTTAATGGATGGAGAAACAATTGATTTTTTAGCACGCGAGCTTGGATTAGAGAAAAAAGTATCTGAAATCACTGAAGAAGCTATGTCTGGTAGACTTGATTTTTTCGAATCATTAACTACAAGAGTATCTCTTTTAAAAGGCTTAGAGTATAAAAGAGTTATAGATGTTTGTTCAAATCTTCCTTTAATGCCAGGTGCACTTGAGTTAATTCCTAAACTCCAAGAAAAAGGTTATAAAGTTGTATGTTTCTCAGGTGGATTTAGAACTGCTACACAAGCAGCTTCAAAAATCCTTGGACTTGACGCAGATTTTTCAAATATCTTACATGAAAAAGATGGAATCTTAACTGGACTTGTTGGTGGAGAAATGATGTTTTCTTCATCAAAAGGTGAAATGATTCAAAGAGTGCAATCTTTAATGGGTGTTTCAAAAGAAAATACATTAGTTTGCGGTGATGGTGCTAATGATGTTTCAATGTTTAAATATGCAAGTAAACGTATTGCATTTTGTGCAAGAGATATTTTAAAAAAAGAAGCTAATATTATTATCGACAAAAAAGATTTAACAGAAATTTTAAAAAACATTTAGGAGTTATTATGAGTTTAAAAAAAGATATTAATTTTTCACTATGGTGTGATTTTATAGAAAGAGAATTTTTAGAAGGACAATTTCAAGACCTTATTTCACAAAATATTATACATGGTGCAACATCTAACCCAGCTATTTTTGCTTCATCTATAAGTAATTCTTTTGCATACAAGCAACAATTAGTTATGTTACAAGCAAATAATGAGAAAAGAATTTATGAAGAATTAGCAATTAAAGATATTACAAGAGCAGCTTCATTACTTGAACATCTACATGCAGAAAATGAAAATGATGGTTTTATATGTTTAGAAGTTGATCCTTTTTTCTGCGATGATTCAGAGGCTACTATTGAAGAAGGAATTCGACTTTATAATTCTATTGGAAAAGATAATGTTATGATTAAAGTTCCTGCTACTGAAGCTGGATTTAAATCTATGAAAAAATTAACATCTTTAGGTATACATGTTAATGCTACACTTGTTTTTTCTCCTGAACAAGCGATAAATGCTACAAAAGCATTAAATGATGGAATAAATGAATCAAACAGAAATACTAAAGCAGTAGTATCTATTTTTGTTTCAAGATTTGATAGATTATGTGATTTAAAATTTGCAAGTAAAAGTATTCCAACTGGAAGACTTGGAATTATTAATGCTACAAAATGTTATCACAAAATTAATGAATTTAAAAATTCTAATATTAGAACACTTTTTGCAAGTACAGCTGTTAAAGGTGATGATTTAGAACAAACTTATTATGTTGATAATTTATTATTCCCAAATTCAATTAATACAGCACCTTTAAATACAATTGAAGAATATATAAAAGATGGGAAAGTTGAAGAATCTGAAATTTTATCTTTAGATGAGTGTGAAAAGTTTTTTGGAATTTTAGAAAAAAATGGAGTTGATATAGAAGATATATACAATGAATTATTAAATGATGGTTTAGAATCATTTAAAACATCTTTCAAAGACTTATTATCAAAATTACTTAACCACTAAGGATATATATGATTACTTATTCTACTGTTTATGAATATGAAGAACAATTAAAAGATTTTATTGATTATAATAAAATCGAAGATAGTAAAAAAGTTTTATTACAAATATTTACAGCCACAGTAGAAGAATCATATATTCAAAGATTACTAAATATCATAAAAAAGTATCTTCCTAATATCAATATTATAGGGACGTCAACAGCAGGAGAAATAGTAAAAAATGTTTCTTCTTCTGATTCAACAGTACTAACATTTAGCATATTTAAAGATACTATTATTGAAACTAATATTTTGGAAAATAAAGGTGATAGTTTTGAATTAGCTTATGATTTATTATCTTCTATTGATAATTTATCAGATGTTAAACTTGCTATTTCATTTGCTGATGGTTTAAATAATAATGGAGAAGAATATTTAAAAGGATTTTCAGCTTTTAAAGATGATTTAATTATTTCTGGTGGTTTAGCAGGAGATAATTATACTTTCAAAAAAACTCTTGTTTTTAATGATAAAAAAATTATATCTTCTGGTGCTGTAATAGCTCTATTTCATAATTCGAATCTTAATATATTTACTAACTACAACTTTAACTGGCAATCTATTGGGAAAAAACATATTATTGAAAAATCATATAAAAATAGAGTTTTTAGAATTGAAGGAAAAACTGCAAAAGAGTTTTATTCTTATTATTTAGGTAAAAAAGTAGCCGAACTACTTCCTACAATAGGATCAGAATTTCCTTTAATTATGAAAATTAATGATATTGATGTAGCTAGAGTTGTAATGTCAAATAATGAAGATGGTTCTTTAATCTTTGGAGGGAATGTTCCAGAAGGAAGCGAAGTTAGATTAGGTTTTGGGAATGTTCAAATGATTTTAGACGATGCTAAAAGTAATATTAGTTCATTAAATAATCAATGTATAGAATCTATTTTTATTTATTCTTGTGCAGCTAGAAAATTATTATTAAAAGATAATATTGATGTTGAATTAAAACCATTCTCAAAAGTTTGCGATGTTAATGGTTGTTTTTTATATGGTGAGTTTTACTCTTCTGATAATACTAATCATTTTTTAAATGAAAGTATGACAATTTTAGGAATTTCTGAATCAGATAAAAAAATATCTATAAATGATAATAATAAAGAAATAATTATAAATGAAAAGACCTTATTTGATTTTTATAGAATTCAAGGTTTATCAAAATTAATTACACAAACTACTAATGAACTTGAGAGTTTAAATGAAAACTTAGAAAAAAGAGTTGAAGAAGAAGTTACAAAATCAATTGCAAAAGATGCAATATTAGAATCAAGTGCTAGAAATGCTCAAATGGGTGAAATGATTGATATGATTGTTCATCAATGGAGACAACCTTTAAATGCTTTCTCAACAGGAATTTCATCTCTTAAATTTCAAGCAGAGAATGGAATGTTATCTGATGATACTCTAATAAAAAGCTCAACTACATTATTAGAAAATGTAAATTTTTTAAATGATACCATTGAAGATTTTAGAAATTATTTTAAATCTTCTGATAAAAAAGAATTAATTAGACCTCAAAAACTTATTATAAAAACTAATATTTTATATAAATCTCTTTTAGTAAAACATTCAATTATCTTAAATGAGAACTATTCATATAATGAATTTATATCTGTTCCTATTGGAAAAATGATGCAAGTTATTTTAAACATTGTTAAAAACTCAGTTGATGCAATTGTAGAAAAAGATATTAAAAATGCAGAAATCAATATTTCTACTTTTAAAGAAAAAGATTATTGTATTTTAGAAATTGAAGATAATGCTAAAGGAATTCCTGATGATATTATTTCAAAAGTTTTTGATAAAAGATTTACTACAAAAGATGATAAAGATGGAACAGGTTTAGGATTACATATGAGTAAGAGTATTATGAATGTTCATTTAAATGGTGAACTTGAGGTACGTAATTCTGCAAAAGGTGCCGTTTTTATTCTTAAAATTCCATTGCTATAATAATTATATAGACAAGTCTCTATTATTCAGCATTATTTAGATAAAATATTTTATTATTAAATAAAAGGAGACATATGAATAATTGGGAAAAGGGAAGCTGGAGAGACTTTCCTATTAAACAACAACCACAATACCAAGATTTAGAATTATTAAAAAAAGTTGAAGAAGAGTTAAGCTCATATCCTCCTTTAATTTTTGCGGGAGAAGCAAGAAGCCTAAGAGAAAAACTAGCAGAAGTTGAACAAGGTAAAGCTTTTTTACTTCAAGGTGGAGACTGTGCTGAGTCATTTGATGCATTTAATGCAAATAATATTAAAGACTTATTTAAAGTAATGATGCAAATGGCTGTAGTTTTAACATTCTCAGGAGGCTGTCCTGTTGTTAAAGTTGGAAGAATTGCTGGCCAATTTGCAAAACCTAGATCTAGTGATTACGAAGATATAAATGGAATTTCTTTACCTTCATATAGGGGTGATATTGTAAATGCTATTGATTTTACAAAAGAAGCAAGACTTCCTAATCCAAAAAAACTTATTAAAGCATATAATCAAAGTTCTGCAACACTTAATTTATTAAGAGCATTTTCACGTGGCGGAATGGCTGATTTAAATCAAGTACATTCTTGGAATTTAGACTTTATTAAAGGTAATACTTTAGGTGTTAAATATGAAGAATTAGCTCAAAAAATTTCTGAAACATTAGAGTTTATGAAAGCCTGTGGAATTACAAGTGCTAATACTCCTCAGTTAAACGAAACAACTATTTTTACTTCTCATGAAGCATTATTATTAAATTATGAAGAATCTTTAACAAGACAAGATTCATTAACTGGTGATTGGTATGATTGTAGCGCTCATATGTTATGGATTGGTGATAGAACAAGAGAGTTATCAGGTGCTCATATTGAATACTTTAAAGGTATTCAAAATCCTATTGGATGTAAAGTAGGTCCTACTATGCAAGAAGATGAATTAATTAAATTAATTAATACATTAAATCCAAATAATGAGCAAGGTAGATTAAATTTAATTGTGAGAATGGGTGTTAATAAAGTAGCCGATATTTATCCAAAACTTTTAAAAAGAGTTAAAGATGAAGGTTTAAATGTATTATGGTCTTGTGATCCTATGCATGGAAATACAATTAAAGCAGATAATGGTTACAAAACTAGAGACTTTGATTCTATTTTATCTGAAGTTAAACAATTTTTCCAAATTCATAAAAGTGAAGGAACAGTTGCTGGTGGAATTCACTTAGAAATGACTGGGCAAAATGTAACTGAATGTACAGGTTCACAATCAGCTGCAATTACGCAAGAAGGTCTTAAATCAAGATATCATACACAGTGTGATCCAAGATTAAACGCTGATCAAGCTTTAGAATTGTCATTTATGATAGCTGAAACTTTAAAAGAAGCTAGACATTAGAAAATAATTTTATTGCATAAAAAAAGGGAAGATTTAAATATCTTCCCTTTTTTTTATAAGAATTTTGATTTGTAAATATCTTCATCAAAAGCTAGTACTAAAGCAGACTCGCTTTGAACTATTGGTCTTTTAAATAACATTGGTTCTTTAAGTAAGTACTCAATTTTACCATTCGCATCTAAATTTAATTCTTTTAGTCCTAAAGTTCTATACTTAGCACCTTTTGAATTAAATAAAATATTTATATCTAGTTCTTTTACCCATTCTTGAAGAAGTGTAGATGAAATAGAAGCTTTTTTGAAATCAAAAAACTCTACTTCGATATTGTTTTCTTTGAAAAAACTCAAAGCTTTTCTAACACTTGATCAAGTTTTAATTCCGTAAACCTTAACCATAAATTTCCTTATTCTATAATTTTAGGAACAATAAAATAACCATTCTCACTTTTTGGAGCATGTTTTAAAATATGTTCACTCATTTGCGCATCAGTAGAAACTACATCTTCTCTTAAAGGTGATCCACCTTTAATAGTATTAAATGTAGCATCAATATGAGATACATCAATATCTTTAATATTATCAACAAAGTTAATAATATCAGCTAGTTCAGATTTTAATTCTTCTTTTCTATCTTCATTTACTTCTAAACCAGATAGTTTTGCTAGTTTTGTAATTAGTTTATCATCTACTTGCATTTGTGTCCTTTATATAAGCTATATATATTTTTTTGTATTATAGCAAAAATTCTCAAAAAAGAATCTAAGCTTTTTTTCTTTTATCGTAGAATTTTACTTTGAAATCTTCCCATTCATCAGCTAAAATTGCTTCTCTAGCTTCACGCATAAGGTTTAAATAATAATGTAAGTTGTGAATAGTAGCTAGTCGATAAAAAGTCATCTCACCAGCTCTATATAGGTGAGCTAAGTATGCTCTTGTAAAGTTTTTACAAGTATAACATTCACACTCTTTATCAATTGGATCTTTATCCATTTTAAACTTAGCATTTTTAATATTTACTCTTCCAAAAGATGTAAATAAAGTTCCATTTCTTGCATTTCTTGTAGGCATAACACAATCAAACATGTCAACACCTCTTGAAATATTTTCAATTAAATCTTCAGGTGTACCAACACCCATTAAATATCTAGGTTTATTTTCTGGCATAAATTGTGTAGTCCACTCAACAGTTTCATACATATCAGCATTAGGTTCACCAACACTTAGTCCACCAATTGCAAAACCATCATAATCTTCTAAAGAGCATAGTTCTTTTGCAGAAATTTCTCTATATTTTTTAGAAGTTCCACCTTGAATAATTGCAAAAATATTTTGATCTACTCCAATACCTTTTTCTTGTTGAGATTTATGATACGTAATTGCTCTTTTAGCCCAAGCTGTTGTTCTTTTTATACTTGTTTCAATTCTTTCATCAGTATTAGGAAGTGCTACTAAATCATCTAAAATCATCATAATATCAGAACCTAATTCATACTGAGTATCTAATACACCTTCAGGTGTGAAATAATGTTTTGAACCATCATGATGAGAAGCAAACATAATTCCATCTTCATCTGGTTTTGATTTATCACTTAAAGAAAATGCTTGAAATCCACCTGAATCTGTTAAAAAAGAATTAGGAAATTTTGAGTAACCATGAAGTCCTCCAAATTCTTTTATTAAAGCTGATCCTGGTCTTAAATATAAGTGGTAAGTATTTCCTAAAATAATTTTAGCGCCTAAATCTAGCATATCATTAGCATCTAAAGTTTTAACTGTTCCTTGTGTACCTACTGGCATAAAAACAGGTGTTTGTATTGTACTATGAGCTGTAACAATAGTTGCAGCTCTAGCATTACTTGATATTGCATCAAGAGTAAATTTCATAAAGTTCCTTTTATAATTGTATTAATTCGATTAGTGTATAAGAGATATATAACATTAAGATTCCAATTAATACATCTAGTATTTTCCAAGTGAGTGGTTTTCTAAATAATGGTATTAAAAATCTTGCCCCATAAGCTAAGCATAAAAACCATGTTGTAGAAGCAGATATTGCTCCTAGTAAATAATATACTTTTAGATTTTCTTCAATATTTGCGCCAACTCCACCAATAAGTAGAATTGTATCTAAATAAGTATGAGGATTTAAAAAAGTAAATACTAAAATTAAAGTAATTACTTCTTTTATCGGTTTTGTTTTGATATCAGAGTCAATTTTTAGACTTTCATTTTTAAAAGCTGATTTAAAAGATACAAAAGCATAAAAACATAAAAAAGCTATTCCAAAAATTGCTATAGAGTTTATAAGGATTTGATTTCCTTTTATAAAAAATCCTAAACCATAAACGCCTAAAGCTATTAGAATAAAATCAAAAAATATGCACATGAATGCAGCTTTAATTGCATGTTGTTTCAAAAGACCTAATTTAAGAACATAAGCGTTTTGAGCACCTATTGCCATAATTAGAGATATAGTTATTATAAAACCTTTTAAAAAAATATCAATCATTACATATAAACTTTAATAAGTTCAACTGCACCTGATATTATAAACTGAACAGCAATAGCTCCAACAATTAATCCCATAACTTTTGTAACAATGTTTTGACCAGTAATTCCTAAGAATTTTTTTATATATACTGAGTATCTAAAAGTGATATAAATTAAAAATGCATTTATTAAAAAAGCTAAAATCAAAGAAGAAATATCCATAAAGGTATGTGCTTCTTGTTTATAAATTATAATAGTTGTAAAAATTCCAGGTCCAAAAGTAATTGGAATAGCAATTGGAATAACAGATAAATCATCATGATCTTTAACATCTATTTCTTCTGCTTTTGTTGGTTTTTTACTCTTCATTGATCCTCGAACCATTTGTAAAGCCATTAAAATTAATACTAATCCACCCATTACTTTTACAGAATTTTGATTAATAGCAAATACTTTTAATACAAAATCTCCAGATATAAGAACCACAAAAAATGCAATAATAATTGTAAATGTTGATTTCCTTGCAACATCATTCATTTGTGTAGGTGTTATTGCTGCTGGTAATAGAGACAATACTAAAGCCGATACTCCAATTGGGTCAAGAATTGCAAAAAATGTAATCGTATTTTGCAATAAAGAGTCTAAAAATATATTCACTAAGCCATTCCACCTTTTTCTTGCATTCTTTTTTCTAATCTATTTCCAAAATAACTTAATGTAAACGTTATACTTAAATACATTAAAGCAACTACTATCCACGTCTCAAAGGGTGAAAAAGTATTTGCAACTATTTCTCTTCCTACTTTTGTTAAATCTGTAATTGAAATAACAGATAATAGTGAGGAATCTTTAACAAGTGCTATCATTTCACCTACTAGTGTAGGTAAAGCTCTTTTTATTGCCTGAGGTAAAATAATATGTCTCATAGATTGGAAATAAGTCATTCCTAAACTCTGAGAAGCTTCAAGTTGACCTTTATCAATTGATTGAATTGCGCCTCTTAAAACTTCAGCCATATAAGCTCCAAAGAATATTCCTAAAGATAAAACACCTGCCATAAATCTTTCAATTTCAAATATGTTAGCAACTATAAAATAGAATAAGAATATTTGAACTAAAAGAGGGGTCCCCCTTATAACTGCAATATAAACGCCTGAAATATCTTTTAAAAACTGATATGAAGACAATTTCATAAAAGCTAATATTACTCCAATTACTAAAGTAAGTAAAGCAGATAGTACTGATATTTTAATTGTTATCCACATTCCTTGAACCATAGGTCCTGTTTTCCACTGTGTAAATGTGGCTATTTCATCACCTTCGTAAAGTTCTTCACCTAAATCATAAGATAGAATATATTCATCACTTATATCCATTTCTTCTTTTTCGCCACTTGAATTAATTACAAAATATTTACCATTAGTTTTTGTAAATACTCCATCAATTGGAGCTTCTATACTAATAGTATCTTCATATGCAAAATATTTTGGAATTGAATTCCATTTCCATACATAGTTCATATTCGACGCCGCTATAAATAAAAAATATCCTAAAGCTAGATAAAAACCTAAAGCAATAATATGCCCTAGGTTTTTATTCTTAGCTAAAGAAACTGTCTTCTTTTGTTTCATTATTGTACTCTTTTAAGCCATTTGGTATCAACTAACCATTTTTTATATAATTTCTCATGGAAGTTAATTACTTTATCTTCTTTTACTTGTTTCAAGAAGTTATTTAACCAGTTTAAAAAATCTGGATCACCTTTTCTTATTGCCCAACCTAAAGGTTCATAAGTTAGTGGAGTATCAAGGTGAATTAGTCTACCTTTTCCTTTACCACTCATAAATAATACATTATAAGGTTGATCATAAACCATAGCATCAGCTCGACCACTTAAAACTTCAGAAACTGCATCAGCTTCTGTTTCAAATGTAATAATTTTTGCGTTCTTAAAAAACTTTCTTGTTGCAATTTCACCTGTAACTCCAAGTTTTGTAGCAATTGTATATTGTTTTTTATCTAAATCTTTTGCAGATTTAGCAGAAATTTTATTATTCATCATTACCGTTTGACCAACAACAATATATGCATCTGAAAAATTAACTTTTAAATTTCTTTGCTGTGTAATTGTCATACCAGACATAATTAAATCAAACTTATCAGTTATAAGTCCTGCAATAATTCCATCCCAAGCTGTAGGCACTAGTTTAAGTTTAACACCCATGTCTTTTGCCATTTTTTTAGCCATATCAACATCGTAACCTATGATTCTACCTTTTTTGTCTTTCATTTCAAAAGGCATATATCCAGGTTCCATACCAACTCTTAATACACCTCTTTCTAAGATCTTATTTAAAGTTGATTTTTTCCACAGATTAATATCATCTGCAACTAGTGTTGAAATAAGCATTAAAAATGCTAACAATAATTTTCTCATTTGAACTCCTTTTTCTAGTACCACCTTTTTTTCCCTATGGTACTTTCGTTTATGCACTTTATGCATAAAAAGAAATATCAAATAAAATTCCTAAGATTTTAATCTTAGGAATTTAAATGTATTGTCTAATGTATTATTTAATTTTTTATTGAACTCTTTTAAGCCATTTTGTATCTACAAACCATTTTTTATAAAGTTTTTCATGAGTATTTAAAACTTTATCCTCTTTGATTTGTTTTAAATAGTTATTTAACCAGTTTAAAAAATCTGGATCACCTTTTTTAATAGCAAATGCTAAAGGTTCATAAGTAAGTGGAGTATCTAAGTGAATAAGAGTATTTTTACCCTTTGAATCCATAAATACAACATTGTAAGGTTGGTCATTAATAAAAGCACTAGCACGTCCGCTTAAAACTTCAGAAACTGCATCAGCTTCTGTTTCAAAAGTAATTACTTTTGCATTTTTGAAAAATTTTCTTGCTACAATTTCTCCTGTTTGCCCAAGTTTTGCCACAACAATATTTCCAGTTTTGTCTAAGTCTTTTGCATTTTTAACTGTGTTTTTAAGTTTTTTATTTAATAATAATGTTTGTCCTACAACTAAATAAGAATCAGAGAAATTAACTTTTAGATTTCTACTTTGAGTTACAGTCATACCTGAAATAATAATATCAAATTGACCTGTTAATAAAGAAGCAATAATTCCATCAAAAGTAGTTGGAACTATTTTTAATTTAACACCCATAGCTTTTGCCATATTTTTAGCAATATCAACATCAAAACCTATAATTCTACCTTTTTTATCTTTCATTTCAAATGGCATATAACCAGGTTCCATACCAACAGTTAAAACGCCTTTTTCGATAATCTTATTTAAAGTAGATTTTTTCCATAAATTAATATCGTCAGCTGAGATATTTGTGCTAAATAATAGTATAAGTGTAAGTAAAATTTTTTTAATCATAGTTTTTCCTTGTAATTAGTGCGTTAAAATCTCATTTAAGAATTTTTTTGCTCTAGGTGATTTTGGATTATTGAAAAACTCTTCTGGTGAGTTTTCTTCAACAATAGATCCATGGTCCATAAATACAATTCTGTCTCCAACTTCTTTAGCAAATCCCATTTCATGAGTTACACAAACAATTGTATAATTTTCTTTTGCTAATTCTTTCATAACAGATAACACATCTCCAATTGTCTCTGGATCTAGAGCAGATGTTGGTTCATCAAATAATAAAACCTTAGGCCTCATGGCCAATGACCTGGCTATAGCAACCCTTTGTTTTTGTCCACCTGATAAATCACCTGGATAAGAAGACGCTTTATCTTCTAATTTTACTTTTTTCAATAATTCTAATGCAGTACTTTTAGCTTCTTCTTTATTAACTTTTTTAACTAAAGTTTGGGCTATTGTAATATTTTCTAAAATAGTAAGATGTGGAAATAGATTAAAGTGTTGAAATACCATTCCCACTTCTGTTCTAATTTTTTGAAGATTTTTTTTATTTTCGTGCATATTTAAATTATCAACTATAATTTCACCAGAATTTATTTCTTCTAGTCCATTAATACATCTTATCAGCGTTGATTTTCCTGAACCTGATGGTCCACAAACTACAACTATTTCACCTTTTTTAACGTGAAAATTGATATCTTTTAAAACGTGAAAATCACCAAAATATTTATTGATGTTTGTCATTTGTATGCTTATAGTATTCATTTAGCCTCTTAATTTGAAAAATCTGAGCTTATATATTATTTAAATTTTAGTTAAAGCTTAATTAAATATAAAATGCTTGCTTGTTTAATTATTTTTCGTTAAGATAGAAAAAAATTAAGTAAAACAAGAATTACTTAAATTAAGGGACTAGATTGATAATTAATAAATTTAAAGAATATAAAGCAGATTTTTTATTATTTACAGTAGCAATTGCGTGGGGGCTTACATTTTTAATTGTACAAGATGCAATTAAAAATGTAGAAGTATTTTCTTTTTTATTTTGGAGGTTTTCTTTATCTTGTGTAATTATGTTTGCCATATCATATAAGTATTTTGATCAAATAAATAAAGAGTCTGTTTTTTATGGATGTGCATTAGGTATTGTTTTATTTGCAGGTTTTTCAACTCAAACATTTGGTTTGTTATATGTGAAAAGTTCAATTGTTGCTTTTATAACAGGATTTAATGTAATACTTGTGCCTTTTTTAGCTCTTTTGTTTTTTAAACAGAAAATATCTAAGAATGTATTTTTAGCTTCACTTATTGCTTTAATTGGATTATACTTTTTAACTATGAGTGGTGAGTTAAAATTTGCCTATGGTGAAATCTTAGTATTAATATGTGCATTAATGTTTGCTTTACATATAGTATTAACAGGACAGTTTTCAAGAAAAGGAAATGTATTTATAATCGTATGTTTTCAGTTTTTAACTGTAAGTGTTTTATCACTTATCTTCTCTTTATCTTTAGAAGAGGTAACATTTAATGTAAATTTTGATTATGTATTTATAAAAGCAGTTGTAATAACTGCAATTTTCGCAACTGTATATGCATTTTTAATTCAGACTTATATGCAACAATATACTAGCGCTAGTAAAACTGCAATTATTTTTACAATGGAGCCTGTATCGGCTGCTTTATTCGGAGTATATGTAGGTAATGAATTTTTAAGTTCATATCAGATTTTTGGAGCTGTTTTAATTATTTTAGCAACTCTTTTAGCAGAGTTAAAATGGAAGAAAAAAGAAGAAGTTGTTTTTTGAGTTTAAGATTTTATCTTAAGCTCTAAAAGCAACTACTTTATTTCTACCTGTTCCTTTAGCTTCATATAAAGCTTCATCAGCTCTTGCTAAAATAGTATCAATAGATAAATCATCATTATTTTTTTGAGCAAGCCCTATTGATATAGTACATTGAATAATTCTATTATTTGCTTCATCGTTATATTCTAAGTCTTCAATTTTTTGTCTAATTATATCAACTTTTTCTTGAGCTTTTTCTATTGTTTCTTCTATAAATACTAAAGCAAACTCTTCTCCACCAATTCGTCCAAATACATCTTTGTCTTCTGTTTCTTCATTAATAGTTTTTGAAACCATTTTTAAAACTTCATCTCCAATACTATGACCATACGTATCATTAAGATTTTTAAACTTATCAATATCAATCATTACTGTATATAACTTATTAGCAGTATCAAATGCAAATACTTCTTTTGATAAAGTAAAAAAGTTTCTTCTATTATTTACATTTGTTAAAGAATCAATAGTTGCTAAAAGTTCTAACTCTTTTGTTCTCTCTTTTACTTTTAATTCTAAAGATTCATTAATTGTTAATAATTCTTTATTTTTTTCAAGTAATTGTCGTTTTAACATAATAGGTTCAAATGATTTAATTAAAGAGTCTATGATTTTATAAATATCAATAGGTTTCATAATATATGAGTTAACACCAACTTCAATTGCTTTAATTAAAAATTCCGCTTCTTGATGTGCTGTTGTTACAATAACTGGAACATCAGATCTAATTGTATTAATTTGTTCAATCATGTCTAAGCCATTCATAATAGGCATATTAATATCTGTTAAAATTAAATCAATATTGTCATTTTGAATGAATTTTTCAATACCCTCTTTACCATTGCAGGCTTTTATTACATTAATCTGAAGCATTTCTAAGGTAATAACTGTATTTTCTTGAATATATTGGTCATCTTCAACATATAAAATAGTTAGATCTTTTAATATTTCTTTTGTCATGTCATCACTTTATGGTAATTTTATATAATTATATATAGTTTTATTTGTCATATTGATTAAACTAATAATTTATTTTATTTTGCTAGAATAAATTACCTTAAGGATTTTATATGAAAAAATTATTTCTACCATTACTAGTATGTGCTAACTTATACGCGCAAACAAGCTATACTCTTGATTTGGCTATAAATGAAGCTTTAAACAATAATAGAAAAAATAATATTTCTGAATTAGCATTAAAAATTGCAAATTCTCAATATAATCAAGCAAAAAGTGCTAATTATCCTAGCTTAAATTTGAAACTTATTGCAAATAGATCAAAAGAAGTAATGACTGTTAAAATTAAAGATAATTTTAAGAGTCCTGATACATCAATAACATTACCTCCTCTATTGGGTGGTTTTCCTATACCAGTTAAGGGTATAAACATTCCACTTGATCTTGATGTTCCAGTTACTGGAAGAGATACAGCTATCGCAAAAATTGAATTAATGTATCCTTTATACACAGGTGGAAAAATTTCTTCAATTCAAGAACAAACAAGACTAAATAAACTTTTAGCAAATGAAGGAATTCAAAGAGCAAAAACTGAAGTTGTATATGATGTTAAAAAATACTTTTATGCATATAGACTAACTAATGAATTATATAAACTATCAAATAATGTATATAGAAGAATGAAGAACTTAGAAAGAATTACAAAACAGTTTTTAGAAGAGGGTGATTCTTTAAAAATTAAAAAAACAGATTATTTAAATATGCAAGTTACAAATGCACTTATTTCTTCAAAAGTAGCAGAACTATCTATTAAAAAAGAACTAGTAAAATCTGCTTTAGTTAATGTAATGGGATTAAAATATGATGCTAATGTAGATTTCACATATAATAATAGTAAAGTTGAATATACAAATGTATCTTTAGAGAATATAATTAAAAAAGCACATGAATCAAATATAGATATAAAAAAACTAAATATAGTTTTAAAAATATATGATGAAAAAGTTGATTATGAAAAAGCTTCTCATTATCCTGATATTGCTTTTTTAGCTAATGTTCAAACTGGATATAATTCATATGAATATTCTTCACTAAACAAGGATACTTGGAATGTATCTCTAGTTGCTAATATTCCTTTATTTAAAGGATTTAAAACTTCTTCAAAAATACAAGAACAAAAGTTAGAAAAAAAAGTCTTATTAGAAAAAAAAGAATTATTAAAAGAAGGAATATCATTATTATTAAAACATGAATTCCTAAAATCTTCAATATCATATAAACAAGTGCAAATATTAGCAGAAGCTAAAAAAATAGCTGTAGCTAATAGAGATTTAAATACAAGAGCTTATCAAGTTGAAGCTGTTACTCCGAAGGAAGTAATTGAAGCTCAATTAACAGAGGCTTATGTGAAAATGGACTATTTAAAATATGTACATGATTATATGTTAGCTTTAGCCAAAATAGAAAATATTATAGGTACAAATATTAAGTAATAGTTATATACTTAATATATAAAAGGAATAAAATTGAAGATATTAAAGTTTATTTGTTTATTTGTATTTTTAGTAGATCTAAATGCAAAAGATATTAATTATGGTTTAGTGCCAAAATTTATATTTTCAACACCCAAAGAAGCAAAATTAAGTCTTAAAATTTGGGCTGATGAAATGAAAAAGAATGCAAACCTTGATATAAAAATAAAATTCTATGAAGATGAGAATGAACTTCTTTCAGATTATTCATGTGGAAAACTTCAAATAGCAACTCTTCCTGCATCTGCATATTTTAAGAATAAAAAGATAATTTTGGAAAATACTAGACAGTTATATACCTTTACATTAGATAATAATAATAATAAATTTATTCAATATTATTTAATTAAAAACAAAAATTCTAAAATTAAATTAAATGATTTAAATGAAAAAAGTATATATTTTAAAGATTCAGAAACTTCGGCAAAACTTTGGTTAGATTATTTAATGCTTACAAAATATAATAAGAGGTATAAGGATATATTTACAAATGAATATTCTTTAAAAAAACAATCTTCTATTATATATAAAGTATTTTTT
>JABSON010000390.1 GCA_013215915.1 Campylobacteraceae bacterium
AAAGTCAGATAGTGATATTGAATCTGTAAAATGGCAAGTTTTATTATATTTATATAAATTAAAAAACAAAGGTATCGAAAAAAAAGGGAAAATTGAGTTTATAGAAAAAAAGAAACAAGATAAAAAAATACATTATGTAAACTTAGATGAAAAAAATGAAAAAGATCTCTTGTCTATATTAAAACAAATAGAAAATTTAATACTTCAAGATATTCCACCATCAGCAATATTTGAAAATAAATGTAAAAAATGTGCTTATTACGAATATTGTTATATTTAAAAAGGATAATTATGGCTAAAAATCATACAAGGTATATTTTCTCAATGGGTGAATTAAAAAGAAAAGATAATTCAATTATGTTTAAAAATGAAAAAGGAAATTTTTATATTCCGATACAAGATACCAGAGAGTTATATTGCATGAATGAAGTTTCTTTTAATACAAAGTTTTTAGATTTTATTTCACGATCTGGAATAACTTTACACTTATTTAATTATCATGAAAATTATTCAGGAACTTTTTATCCTAAAGAGCAATTAGTAAGTGGGAACTTAACAGTTAAACAAGTTTTATGTTTTGTAGAAAAAAGATTAATAATTGCAAAAGCAATAGTAAATACTATAGCTTTAAATATTCATGAAGTTTTATATCATTATTTTAGGCATGGAAAAAAAGACTTAAAAATTTTTCTTGATTGGCTAAAAAATGATGTTTCAAGGTTTTTAAATAAAAATATAACAATTGAACAAATTCTATTTATAGAAGGCCAAATATGGGCTAAGTTTTATGATAGTTTTAAATACTTTTTACCAGATGATTTCATTATGAATAAAAGAGTAAGAAGGCCACCTGATAATCCTATGAATGCACTTGTAAGTTTTGGAAATACAATTCTTTATACAAAAACTATTTCAAGTATTTATCAAACTCATTTAAATCAAACTATATCTTTTTTACATTCTCCAAGAGAAGGTCGATTCTCTCTTAGTCTTGATTTATGTGAAGTTTTCAAACCAATAATTGTATTTAAAACAATTTTTGATTTAGTAGGAAAAAAGAAATTACAAGTATTAAAACATTTTGACAAAAGTTTAAATTATGCTCTTTTAAATGAATCTGGAAAAAAGATATTTTTAGAAGCTTTTGAAACTAGAATCAATGAAACCTTTATTCATAAGAAACTAAAGCGAAAAGTTTCTTATAAACATTGTTTAAAATTAGATGGATATAAATTAATAAAATTTATTGTTGAGAATAAAGAATTTAAACCTTTTTTATTAAAGGATAAAATGTAATGGCAAAAAAAACAATAAATTATAATTATATATTTCTTTTCTATGATATAGCCGATGAATTCTCACCAAAAGGAAAATATAGATTAGCTAAAGTTTTTAAATTATGTAAACAATATTTAAAACACCATCAGAATTCAGTATTTAGAGGGAATATAAGTCCTTCTGATCAAATATCTTTACAAAATAAATTAAAGAAAGTAACAGATAAGAATTTAGATTTTATAACAATAATAAAGGTTATCAATTCTGGTTCATTTTCTGAACAAACAATAGGAACAAACAAAAAAGAAGTAGAATCAATTTTTATATAATTTTCCAACCATATTTATATGTTTTATATGAAATAGTGCTATAATACTGCGCTTTAGGTGAGTTCTTTTAAAATTTATTGTTATAATACAAAATGATTGGAAAAACTAATTAGACATACTATAATATAGGATTGTTAATCTAAAAGTCTCTATATGGTCCACCTTGAACTGATACATATAATGTATTTAAATATGATAAAAAAGGCTGGAACTTTGTAGATGAAGACTTGAACTGATACATATAATGTATTTAAATTTACAAATGGCGAAAAAATAACTGGTAGACAATTTGCTTTAACTGATACATATAATGTATTTAAATAATAATGGAGCAGATTATAAAGAAGTTTTAAATACCTTGAACTGATACATATAATGTATTTAAATGAGTAATAAGTTTAGATAAC
>JABSON010000391.1 GCA_013215915.1 Campylobacteraceae bacterium
ATGTTTTATTTAGTTTATTATTAAATTAGAAATTATTTGTGAAAATGCCCCAGGATATGATATGAGCGTTATATTTTTATCACATTTAATATGTATAGTTAAATTTGTTTTTTTAACTATATTAGAAAGACTTAATATTACTTCTTCAATATACTCTTTTAAATTGAATTCTCTTTTTTCTTCACTTGTTTGATCAACAGAAATTTGTTTAAAAGATTTAACTAAATTTACTGTTTTAACTAAATTTAGATTTATTATTATTGCTAGTTCTTTTGAAGTTTCTAGGTAACTTTCAAATTCTTCTTGGGACATTTTTCCTAATTTATAATTCTTTTCAATAAGTTCTGTAATATCCAAAAAATTTGTTATTCCTGTAAGTCCAATTCCTATAGGGGTATTTATTTCATGGGCTACTCCAGCAACAAGATTTCCAAGGCTGGCCATTTTTTCAGATTGAACTAACATCTTTTGCGTCATTATAAGATCATTTATAGAATATTCTAAACCCTTATTAGATTCTTCTAATTCATTTGTTCTATTCTCAATTGTATTTAGCATTTCATTAAATTTATTAGCTAAAATACCTAATTCATCATTTTTAGTTCTTACAGTGTATCTTGTATTATAATCACCTTTAGAGACTTTTAATGCAAGTTCAGAAAGAATAGTTATTGGAGCTAATAAATTTTTAAAGAATGTATAACTATAAATTATTGATAATAGTAAAATAATTAAAGTAATTGTTATAATAAAGTTTCTAAGCTTATTTGCTGATTCTTTAAATTCTTCGGTGTAAACAGAGGACGCTATAAACCAATCAAGTTCAGGAATATATTCAACCCAAGAAATCTTGTCATAGATATAATTTCCTTTGTCAGATGGTTTATCCCATTTATAAGTAAATGATTTTTCCTTAGTTTTTGATGCCTTTACTAATTCATCATAAATGAATTTACCTGTTATTGGTGTTTTTAGCTTCTTGAACTTTTTATTATTTAAATTTTCATTTGGATGAATTAACATTCTTCCTTTTTTATTAAAGATATATAAATATCCAGTTTTCCCTAATTTAGTTTTTTTTATTACTTCTTTTAGTTGTTCTATTAATTTTTCTTTTTTTTGTTTTATCTCTTTATCTATATAATCTATGTATAAACCTGTTCCAATTATCATTTGTCCATCCGGGAAATTTTTTACATATGAAAGTTTTTTATATGGAGTATTATTCTTTTTGTTTTTTTTTGCCCAGTAAGTGTAAAACCCTTGGCCTTTTTCTTTTGCAATTTCAACCATTGGAGGTAGTATTAAATTACCTTTTATATCTTTAATATCTGAAAAATCTTCACCTTGTAAATAAGGATGTGAAAGAAATACATTATGATAATTAGCAATAAAGAAGTATTCATTATTTGAATATCTAACTTTATTTAGAAGTGTAAAGACTTCATTTTGTATTTTTTCTTTTACTGCATCATAATATTGACCTGTTCCAATTATCCAATTGAATTCTTCAAATTTAAAAACATAACTTATTCTATTTTCTATTTTTTTAGATTCAGGGTTAAGCCACTTATATTTTAAAATTCCAGAACCTTTATTTTCTACAATTTTTTTCATTTCTTTAAATATATAAGTATTATCAGAATCTTTATAGTCTCCTAAATACTTATTATTTAGTTTTTTCATTATTGGATGGATTATCATCTTTGGAGTAAAATCCATTACCCAAAAGTATCCTGATTTATTGTCGTATACAGAATTATTATATCTATGAATATTTATATATGTTATTATTAAGTCATGAGTTGATTTCCTAAAAAATAACAGTGAACTAATACCTAAATAATATTATCACTTAAAACTAAACATAATAAAACTGTAATACAAATAACATTTAAAATGTTGTAGATATTTATTAATCAAGTAGAGTTCCACAAAAGCCGTGGAAGAACACATCGCGAAGCCATAAATTGAATACTAACATACACAACTATAATAAA
>JABSON010000392.1 GCA_013215915.1 Campylobacteraceae bacterium
GATAAATGGTATTTATTCAATGATACTTCTGTATCGGTTATCCCTACTGACAAAATAAAGAACGATAAAGCGTATTGCTTTTTCTATCGTAAAAAAAAAATAAGTCAATAAATATATACTATGGATGTTAATTTAAATTCAATAACAGGAGTCCCATATTCACAAACATTTGGGTCTATAAAGGTGAAGGGTATGCAATCGATTGCAGCGACCCCCCTCCCTATAACTTCATTATCTTCATTTGCAATTACATTACCTTGATGTCCATTTAAAAATGTTTTATCTTCTTTTAATAATAATCTTAACTCATAAATACAATGTTGTTTTTTTCTAAATGTTTGTAATTGTATTTTACTTGTTGTTTGTTCTTTTGTTAAAGATAATACGTGTGTTGTATTGCGTTTATCCCATATTAATTTTAACTCTGTATTAAAATCAGGTTTAGCTCCAGACTTTAATGAACCTGGAACTATCTGTAAATAATTTTCAAGAGTTAACCTAACATTAGCTTCATCATAACCTTCAGCATAATATCTTTTTTCATTGTGTTGATACCTATAAATTTTTGGTCTCATATTTATTAAAATATTAAACTTTATCATAAGATTAATTATTAATATAAAATATGTTATCTTATTTTTATATCAAAACAAAGACATTATATGAAAACCAACTTTTTTAAAATAACACTTCCTATACTATTTATAATTTTTATTTCTTTTTATATTACAAGTAATTTTGTACAAGAACCTGTAAAAAAAGAACTTACAATTGCCGCTGGATTAAAAGAAGGCGAATATTATAAAACTGCTTTAAAATACAAAAAACTATTAGAAAAACAAAAAGTAAAACTAAATATTATTGAAACTACTGGTTCTCTAGAAAACATAGAATTATTGAAAAATAAAATAGTTGATTTAGCATTTATGCAAAATGGTATTATAAAAGCTGAAAAGATAAAGAATATATCTAGTTTAGGAAATATATATTATGAACCATTATGGGTTTTTTATAAAAATGAAAACTACGAAGTATCATATTTAGTAGAATTTATTTCAAAAAGAATAGTTATAGGTTTAGAAAATACAGGTTCAAGTGATTTAAGCTTAAGACTATTAAATGATAATGGTATTAATAATATAAATTCTACTTTAATCAATTTAAGTAATGAAGATGCAAAAAAACAATTACAAGATGGAAAAGTTGATGTTATATTTATGGTAGCCTCAGCTAATGCTCCTATTGTTAAATCTTTATTAGAAGACCCAAATATACATATTCTAAATATAAAAAGAGCACAGGCCTATAGTAGAAAATATGATTTCATAAAAGACCTAGATCTTTATGAAGGAACTATTGATTTATATAAAAACATTCCATATGATAATATAAAACTACTAAGCACTACTGCTAGTATTGTAGGAAACAATGATGTTCCTGATGAATTAATTAGACTATTTTTAAAAGAAATTAAAACTATTCATCAAAAAAAGAATTTATTTTCGGAAGAAAATACTTTTCCAAATATAGAAAATATAAATATAAATATAAATCAAGAAGCCAAACGTTATATAGAAAATGGTGATAACTTTTTAGAAAAAATATTCCCTTTTTGGATTGCGTCAAATATTGATAGATTAAAAATCTTTTTAATTCCTTTATTAACACTTTTTTATCCCTTATTTAAAGGTTTTTTTCCTTTATATAATTGGACAATGAGATCAAAGATTTATAAATGGTATAAAAAGTTAAAAGAATATGATAAAGATCTAGATGCGAATAATAAGAAAGACTTAGAAAATAGAATAGTTTTATTAGATAAACTAAAAAATGAAATCCAAAAAGAAACAAATGTACCTGCTTCTTTTATGGGTGAGTATTATAATCTAATTTTACATATAGATTTAATAAAGAAAAAAGTAGAAGAAATCAGATTAAAAGATTAAACTTTTTGATTTCTTGAAGTATCAGTTTTTCTATT
>JABSON010000393.1 GCA_013215915.1 Campylobacteraceae bacterium
AGGGTCCCCTTGACGGAAACGTAGGCCGTTGCCAGATTTAAGTATTTTTTACAAAGCTTTATCTTATTCAACTATTGCAGTTGTTTAAGGTAAAGCTTTTTTTTTGCCCTTTTTTTAGTGTTGAGTATTCTATATTAATAAGGATAGAATATTATTAAACTATCCCCATAAAAATTATACCCATAAATTATCAAGTAATCTTGTATTGTTAAATTTGGCAACAATAAGAATAATTGTATTGTTCTTTTCTATATATTTTATTTCATTAAACTCTCTATTTACAAAAGCAATATATTCGATATCTAAAGTATTCATTATATTTATCATTTCAAATTTAATTTCATTTGTATCTATAATATTATTTTGGATAAGTTCTTTTGCTTTATTTAAAGATTGAGATATTTTTAAAGCTTCAATTCTATGTTCTTTAGATAAATAAATATTTCTTGAACTTAAAGCTAATCCATCTTCTTCTCTTATTATTTCACATTCAATTATATTAATATCTAAAAATAAATCTTTTACCATCTGAGATATAAGTGATAATTGTTGAGCATCTTTTTTACCAAAATATGCATTTGTAGGACGTACTAAATTAAATAGTTTTAATACAACTTGTAATACTCCATCAAAATGACCTGGTCTTGTTTTCCCTTCTAGAATATATGAAGATAATTTAGGTGCTTTAATTAAAACTTCATCTAATCCTTGATACATCATTTCTTTATTTGGCATAAAAATATAATCTACATTATTGTTTTTGCAGATTTCTATATCTTCTAAATCTTTTCTTGGATACTTATCTAAGTCTTCATGTGCTAAAAATTGAGTAGGATTTACAAAAATTGAAACTATGATTATTTGATTGTTTTCTCTTGCTAGTTTTATTAAAGAAATATGTCCATCGTGTAAAGCTCCCATAGTTGGAACAAAACCAATGCTTTTATTTATACTTTTTCTTACTTTTATTAATTCTTCTAGTGTATTTATTATTTGCAATTTTTATCCTTATTTAAAAAAGAATTATAACACATAATCTTCAATTAGATATAATGCATAAAAATATTTTATTGTAATAATAATTATTTACTTAAAAAGGATTAATAGTGAAATGTTGTTTTAAAAAACAAAATATTAGTAAAGTTGATATGAATATAAGAGTATTAATATCTTTTATATTAATAGTCTTTTCTTTTCTTAGTAATATATTTACTCCTTTAATTATGGCGTTTATTTTACTTCTTACAGTGTTTAAGAGAAGCTGTCTAGTATACAGACTACTAAAAATAAATGAAGATATGAGTTTATTAAATGAATATGCAGAAGCTTTACCTAAATATAATCCAGAGCCAGTTCTTATTCTAAATAATAATGGAAAAATTGTATTTAAAAATAAACCTGCAAAAGAATTATTTTTAGAATCTGAGACTTTTGAATTTTTATATGAAGATAAAAATATTGAAGAACTTATTGAACAAGATAGTACTTTCAAAATTCAACATACAATGAAAAATAAAAAAACATATTTATTTACATTTGTTGCTGTAAAAGATATTGACCTTATCATGGTTTATTCTGTAAATATCACAGAAACAATAAAAGCCAATGAAGAAATCATTAATATATAAAAAGATATTTTATACTATGGGTTAAATTGGTGAGAGCAGATCAAAAGAGACTTAAAACTATGTAAAAGGTGTTTCTTTTTATTCTGAAGTACTTTGAATAATATTTTATTTAAGAAAAAAAGATACTGAACTTTTAAGACTTCCCTTTTCTATGAATGATATTGGTAAAATAGTTATAAAATATAAAATAAACCAATAAAATTAACAAAAGTAGAATTTGATATTATAAAAAAATATTCAATAATTATAATTAATATATATTAAAACTACTTCAATTGTGGCTTATGAAGATCATAAAAAATATTATGGATCTAGATATCCAAGAGTTTTAAAAGGTGAAGATATACATAG
>JABSON010000394.1 GCA_013215915.1 Campylobacteraceae bacterium
GAATTTTTGCTCGACTAAATGCGGTAAAATTATTTTCTATAGTACTAACAGAGACTTCAATCAAAGCAATTATTGATGAAATCGCAGCAAATAATAAAGTAAGCATAAAAATTATCATTAAAATTTGCCCAGCACCAGGAAATAAAGTTTTTTGAAGATTAAGTAAATTACTTACTTTTTATTTTCAAGTCAATAGAACATTGTTTTTTTTTAATAGTTGATTTATTAAAGGTAGATGTATTACTTGGATGGACCACTATTGAAAATTCGGCAATGGGATAATTTGTTGCTAGCAGGGTGAAAACAGATAAACCGACTACAACTGTTCGTTTTAAGTATTTAAAGATAGATAATAAAAAGGTGAAACTAGATCTTATTAATATCAATGCTCTTATTCGATACAAAAAAAATAGTATATTTAAATGTTTTAGAAATCTCATTCTTACTTTTAATTATAAAAATAGAATAAGAAGACTTAAATAAATTAATACTTGTTAAATCTCCATCTAGAAAAGTAATCTTGTGTTTACTGTTTGTAGGCTTTAATTCATAAAATATCTTTACTATTAAGATTTTGAGAAAAGAGATAAAAAAAGAAGTATTTTATTTAAATTAGTTACTAGTATTGAAATAGGAATATAACGCCAAGCTCAACTTCTTTGCAATCTGCAATTTTTGTGCGTATCTTTACACAAAAATTGCCAGTTTTCGAAATCAGATTATAGATTCTTATTAGCTGTAATGATTGATTAAACAAATACTTAATTTATATACTTACTTCAATGCTCCGTATTCTGGAACCAAAATAGTAAATCCTTCAGTAATTTCATTTCTGAGTTTAGATAATTCACGACTCTCTACAGATTCATAAAAGTTTTTTGCTATCTCTATACTATTAAATTTATATGCGACCATGCCTCCATATGGAGAATGACCTTCTAATAATGTTATTGAGCTTGCGATTACTAATTCACCACCAAACTTTTTTACAATTGGCAATGATAGTGGGCCTAACTCATCAATTCTTTTTTTATCAATAATATTATAATGATAAATAACATAACAACTCATTTCATACCTCCTTTACAGCTAACTAATTATTAGTAGTACATAATATATCGATTAGCCTTAGTAATAACTATTATCATATAGATCAGACCTTCTTTAAGGTACTATATTTAGAAATTATTTGTTTATCAAGATATTAATTTAAAGTCTTATACTTTGTGAACTTAGTTTTAACATCTCTTTTGCAAAGAACTCAAGTTTAGTCTTATCTAGTCTTGCAGATAAACCTGAAATTCCAACAGCTGCTAAAAATCTTTTATCTTTATTATAAATAGCAACAGAGACTGAAGATAATCCATATTCAAACTCTTCTATTTCAATTGCATAAGAATTCACTTTTACTATTTCAATAGTTTTATCTATATATCTTTTTTTGACTAATGTATTACTTGTATATTCTTCTAATTCTAGAATATCTGTATTTACCTCAGCAAAAGCTAAAATTACTTTTCCTAAAGCTGTACAGTGTAAAGGTGCGAATAAACCAATTGAGTCTCTCATTTTAATAACTCTTGTAGAATTATCAATTTGATTTAAATATATTAAAGTTTTATTATCTTCAACTGCTAAATAAGTACATTCATTTGTAAGATTAAAGATTTTTTCTAATAAATCTTTTGAATTATCAATTAAAATATTTCTACTTTCTTTTGAACTCATGACATCTAATAAATCAGCTTTTTCAAAAGCTTTACTATTATTTAAGTATTTAATGAATCCTTCACTAATTAATGAATTAAGAATTCTAGACATAGTACTTTTATCAATATTAAACTTTTTACATAATACAACAGCTGTTAAAGCTTTTGGAGAATATAAAATTTCTTTAAATATTTGAAGGCCTTTTGTTAAAGATTTATTCTGATTTTTCATATTTACTTCTTATTAGTGATTTGTCTTCATTTTTCT
>JABSON010000395.1 GCA_013215915.1 Campylobacteraceae bacterium
AATTTTGGAAAAGATAATTCTAATATATTATTATCTTCTGCTAAAAAATATTAAGTTTTTTCAGAAGTTTTAAATGGTGAAGATCTTAAAATATTAATTTCTTCTGTACTTAAAGATTTAAGAACTTATAATTTTAAAAATATTAAGATTTCTCTTGTATCTTTGGGAAAAGAATTAAAATTAAAAACTTTAGTCGAAGGAATACTTTTAGGTTCTTATAGCTTCTCAAAATACAAAAGTAAAAAAGATAATAAATTAGCTTCTATTTTTATTGATATTCTAAACTCTAAAAAACCTTTAGAAACTTTAGAAGCAGAATTAAATAAAATTACTACAATTTGTAAAGCTGTAAATTTAGCAAAAAATATTGTTAATACTACACCTGAAGATTATTATCCTAAAGTAATGAGTGAAGAAGCTAAAAAAATAGCAAAAGAAAATGATTTAGACTGTAAAATTTATGGTGAAGATTATTTAAAAGAAAAAGGTATGAATGTAATGTTAGCAGTTGGACGTGCTTCACGTCATGAGAGTCAACTAATTCATTTAACATATAAACCAAAAAAATCATTAGGAAAAGTTGTACTTGTTGGAAAAGGTTTAACTTATGATGCTGGTGGATTATCTTTAAAATCACCATTAGGTATGATTTCAATGAAATGTGATAAAGCAGGAGGATCAAGTGTTTTAGGAATAATGTCAGCTTTAAAATCTTTAGATTATCCTTATGAAGTTCACGGAATTGTTGGAGCTGTTGAAAATATGATAGGTGGAGATGCTTTTAAACCTGATGATGTTTTAATTGCTAAAAATGGTACAAGTATAGAAGTACGAAATACTGATGCAGAAGGAAGGTTAGTTCTTGCAGATTGTTTATGTTATGCGCAAGATGAAATTAAAGATATTGATTATATGTTTGATATGGCTACTTTAACAGGAGCTTGTATTATCGCACTTGGTAATTATACTATTGGTGTAATGGGACATAATAATAAGTTAAAAAATAAAATGCAAAAAGCTTCAAATTCAAGCGGTGAATTTATTGGATTCTTACCATATAATAGATACTTACCATCATTAATTAAAAGTGGAATTGCAGATATTACAAACTCAACTGCTTCAAAAGCAGGGGCAAGTATAACAGCAAGTCTATTTTTAGATAAGTTTGTTAAAAAAACAAATAAAAAGAAATGGTTACATTTAGATATTGCAGGACCTGCTTACTCTGAGTCTCCTTGGGGATATAACTCTTTTGGAGCAACTGGAGCAGGTGTTAGATTGATTCTTAAATTTATTGAAAAACTAAAATAGCTTAAGCTATTTTAGTTTTATTTAATTTTATCTTCATATTTTGGATATAAATTAATAATTGATCTTTCAAACTCTTCATTTATCATGGAAATTCCCAAAAACTCTTTGGGTTTTTTCAAAACTAATATTTCAAATATACTTAATCCTTTTAAAGCAGAATCTTTTAATCTTTTATCTAAATAAAGTAAATATGAAATCATTTGATTAATAGGCTCTTTTGTATAAGATATTTTTCCATGCCCTGATGCTAAAACTTTATAAGGTATTTTCTTTAACTTTACTAATGTTTTAATCCATTCTTTAATATTAGCATGTGGAGTGGCAGCTGCTCTATTATTAAATACTAAATCAGATACAAAAAGAGTTTTTGTATTTTCATCATAAATAACTGTATCTTTTTTTGTATGACCACTTAAATTTAAAATTCTAAGTTTATGATCTTTTAAATCTATATATGATTCTTTTAAAACTTCTGTAGGAGCTACTGCTTTTGTTTTACTTAAAGCATATTGGGTAATATTTATTAAAGCTACAATATATTCATCTCCATTTTTTTCTATATACTCTTTTGTATATTTATTTGCTAAAATAATTGAATCTTTAAAAGCTTGGTTACCTAAAAAATGATCAGGATGATGATGAGTAT
>JABSON010000396.1 GCA_013215915.1 Campylobacteraceae bacterium
TATTATTAACTTTTCTGTAATCTGGAAGTTTTTTTCAAGAGAATTAAATAAAAAATGTGCACCTATTCCGACAAAAACAACCATAGCTATTGGACCAATTGCAAATGAAAGAACTGTTCCTGTTGCCTTTAAAAAAAGAATTGTTGCACCATAAGCAATCATAACCTTAGCAACATCAGTTGCTAAGGAACCTATCAACATTGATAAAGTCATTGTATCTCTTAAAATATAATCTATTACTCTAAAAGCACTTACTAAAATAACAGTAAGAATACTTCCTTTTTTAGCAGCATCAATAGCACCTGCTACTCCTAATCCCATAGAAACTATTTTAATATTATCTGCTCTATATTTTATTCCTGATAAAAGTGATCTTAATCTTGCATTTCCGTTTAATATTATATGTAAAACACCTGAATAGTTTTCAACTCTAACTAAAGTCATTGCACCCATTTCATTTGCTAATAAAGTAAGTGTTCTTATATCATCTATATTAGCAGCATAATTGGCAAATCCTTCTAAATATATTCTTAATTTTTTCCAAGACTTTTTTATAGAAGAAGGTATTGTTTGTCTAAAATCTTGCTCTTTAACCATTTTATCGAAAGCTTCTGCATCAAAAGCCATTACTTCATGTATATTTTGAGGTTCAATTAAAAAATCATAAGCACCTTTTTGATTTTGTGCTCTGTTTTGAATTTGATTAAAGTAATTATTCATAATAGATTAACTAGCTTTTGTACTTGATCTTAAATCATCAGCACTTGAAGTAGATGAGATTTCATGTCTTAATTCAATTTTTCTATATCTAAATTCTATATTTTCAATAGAATTTGATACTAATAAGTTTGTTATAACTGCATCACTTAGTTCAATAGTATAATAATGTTCAGGTTTACCTTCATATGAAATTCTATATAGTTTTAGTTCAATAATTGGTAAAGTTTCACCTTTATTTAAGGCTTCAAATAAAAGAGGAGAACTTCTATCAATAGGTTTTGTGATACGTAAAGATTGATGTTTTCGCTGTCCTGCTATAAATCCATTAGAATCTGTAGGAATTGATGAACCATAAGAGTATGACTCAATGAATATCTCATTTTCATGACCTTCTTGGTACTTATTTCCAACTGATTCTGGAGTAAAGTTTCCTTCAGTAATTAAGCCTTGTGTACTTCCTAATATTTTCATAAATGATGATGTATTCATTAATATCCTTTTTCAAAAAGATAATAACATAAATTATTTAATAATAGTATTAATTATATTTATTTTAGATATTAAGATGTACTCTAACGTTGGATTTGAGAAGCAAGTGGAATTTAGGACTTGAACCTTATTATTTATTTTTAATTAAATTGATAATTCAAAATTTGAAGGAATAGACACCCTCTTGTCTTTCTCCAAAGTTTTGTTAGTCGTTTGAACTTTAAATGACCAGACTAAAGAGATGATCTACTTAGTATTAAAATAGTTTTTTTAAATAAGTTAATTCTGCATAGTATTTTGTAGTTAAAGCTTCGTCGATATAAAGTTTATTATTTTCTATCTTTGGCAACATTTCTATCAGCAACTCTTTTAATACAGGTAAGTAATCTTTTATAATTTCCCATACCATTGATTCATCTATACCTCTATAATTATGTGAAATTTTATCTCTCATTGCAGATATATTTTTCCAATTAATTTTATTAGAAAGTTTTAAGTCAGAATCAATCTTTTTATTTTCTTCAACTATTGATATTAATAAATTTACAGTTGTATTAAAGTTTAATTGTTTATTTTTACTATAAAACTCTTCTTCATCTTTGAAATCAGATGAATAGATAAAAATCTTTTCTATTGCCTCAAGCATTGTTAAAATATATAGTATGTTTTTACTATCAAACATAAATAAATTCTTTCTTTGAATGAAGTTTAACAAGTGGGTTAAATTTTTTATAATTAATTAAA
>JABSON010000397.1 GCA_013215915.1 Campylobacteraceae bacterium
AATAAATAATAAATATGTCTAACAATCAATACAATTTCGATATAAAAATACCAAAGGAGTTAATTGCAAAAGAAAATCATGATAAAGTTTTTGAAGGGGTTTTAGAAAATAAAATAATTATTGGATTATGTGGATACTCCAAATCTGGGAAGGATACAATTGCAAAAACATTTATAAAAAACTACGGTTTTCATAGAGTTGCATTTGCAGATAATGTTAAAAAAGATATGAATAAGCATTTTAAGAAAATTGTGTATGATTATTTAACAAACATATCAACTGCACATCCAGATGTTGCTGTCGCTTTTTTATTTGAAGATATGAGAACTATAACTATGGATATGATAGACTTCCAAACAGAAGATATTTATATTAAAAAAATACTTAGACCATTTATTATATGGTATGCACAAAAAATGAGAGAATTAAATGGTCCCTACTATTGGATTAACCAAGCTTTTAAATTAGATGCCTCTGGTTATGATAAAATTATAATTTCTGATATTAGAAGAACTCCTGAGCTTGATATTTTCGAAAATTCTATTACATTTATTGAAAAAAGTATGAGTATGTTTGCGCTAGCTGGATGTCATGAAAGTTGTCCAAGAACTACAAGACACCTACATTCAACTGTTTTAATTCATGTTAACCAATTTGAATTAAATGATACAGATAAACTAACACATGATTGTATTAGAATTGCTCAAGAAAAATGGATGTTTGATGATGTTATTTATATAGACTCTAGATTACCAGAAGATGGTAACTACAGAAATAAGTCTATAGGAATTCAAATTAAGAAAGTGGTTAAAAAATTTGGAATTAAACCACCAGATAAAACAATATCAATAAAACAAGTGAGATTATTTAATCATTAAATATCATATATATTATCATAACCATAGTTATGAGTAAAATCTTTTATAAACACTCCAGCTACTGAATTAGCACGGTCTTCAATGTGTCCTCCAATATTTTGAACTTTGTCACCAGCTCCAAAAATACCAACTTCCCTTTGTCTGTTATGAGTTAACTCGTGAGCAATGCTTCTTAATATATCAACAAGGGCTCTCCCGTTACATCTAATGTGATTTTCGTTATCTGCTGGAACATATGAAGCAGTAGTTTCTATATATTCATCTCTGCCTCTTCTAAGACATACTTTAACAGATTCTTCCATATTCAACTTTCCACAAACAAAACTAATAAAATCTTTTATTATTTTAATTTTTTCACTATTCATCCCATCAATTCCTTTTTGAATTTTAAGAGTATGAACTAAAGGGTGTTTTTTTTCATTATTATCAATATTTTCTTTAATAATCTTTTTTTCTTCATTAAGAGAAAGTTTTGTATCAAACGCTTTGTTTTTAGCGTCTCCTAATTTATCAATATATCCAGCTCTTCTTAGAGTTTTATAAATAAGATTTTCATTTGAATATTCTCCGCTTTTTTCTAATCCAATACTTCTTAATCCTCCAAGTTTATTTTTAAGTTTTTCAGCAGCTTTAATTTTTTTGTCATTATCTTCAATGGCAACAATATTATCAATGCTATTCATAATACTTGCAGATTTTTCTCTAATAGTTTCAAAATCAATAATAGGTTTATCTTTTCTAGGAGGGACAACCCACTCATTATTTACTATACTATAAATCGCCTTATAATCAAATTCGTTTTCTACATCTTTTACAAACGGTTCAACTTCAAATCCATAAATAGAAATATTATGACCATCAACCCAGTTTTTCTTTTTAAGATAAAGATAATCTTCAAGAAATTCTATTTCTCCAAGTTCCCCATATTCTACAATAATATGTAAATCAATATCACTACCTTTAGTCCATCCAAAATTTGCTAAACTTCCAGTAAATAAAATATCTTTAACTTCTAAATCAAGCTCAAGAGATTCAAAATAAGAATTAGAAATA
>JABSON010000398.1 GCA_013215915.1 Campylobacteraceae bacterium
CAAAAGAAATATTGATTAAAAATATACAAAATCCACCATCCATTATAGAATTAGCAAAATTAGTACATATGAATGAATTTAAATTAAAAGTAGGCTTTAAAGAGATTTTTTATACAAGCCCTTATAAAGTACTACTAAAATATAAAATGAATGAAGCAAAAATAATGCTTAAATCTGGGGATTATAATATAAATGAAGTAGCAAAATTAACAGGTTATAAATTTGCTAATAATTTTACCAATGCTTTTTTTAAAGAATTCGGAATTTTACCTAAGTCTTTTATGAAAGAAGAATATCAAAGTATAAAAAAGATTTCTCTATGTTTAAATTTAAAAAAGATGTAAATATAACTTAATAATAATTACTACATTTCACTATTGCTCTAGGCGAATCTAATATTCATAAAAAGAATTATAAAATAAAAGATTTTAATTTGTTTGAGATAATAATTGAAGATATTTTTTATGCTAAAATAAAACATATTTACAGAAGGAAAAATTATGACTCATAGATATATTGGGAAAACAGGATTAAGAGTAAGTCCTATTTGTTTAGGAACTATGACTTTTGGTTCAAGTACGAATAAAAAAGAAGCTTTTGCAATTTTAGATAAAGCTTATGATAAAGGTATTAATTTTATTGATACTGCTGAGTTATATCCTGTTCCACCAAAAGCAGCTTATGAAGGTGAAACTGAAAGAATTGTAGGAGAGTGGTTAAAAACAAAACCTAGAGACTCAATTATTTTAGCTTCTAAAGTAAGTGGAGCAGCTTCTGGATGGTTTGTTCCTCCTACAAGACACGGTTTAACTGCTCTTGATTCATTTCATATTAAAAAAGCAGTTGAGAACTCTTTAAAAAAACTACAAACTGATTACATTGATTTATACCAAATGCATTGGCCTGATTCTATTGTTCCAATTGAAGAGAGTTTAAAAGCTTTTGATGAACTAGTTAAAGAAGGAAAAGTTAGATACTTAGGAACTTCAAATGATACAGCTTATGGTTTAACAAAAGCTAATGAAACTTCAAAACGTTTAGATATTTCAAGATTTGAATCTATACAAAATAATTTTTCACTTATTAATTCTAGATTCTTAGATGAATTAAGTACAGTATGTCAAAAAGAAAATATCTCATTACTTCCTTATTCTCCAATTGGGGCGGGAATGTTAAGTGGACAGTATAATTCTGGTTTATTTCCTACAGATTCAAGGTTTGGAGCTTATATGGCAAATCCTAATCCAAGAGTTCAAGCTATGGCTTCTAAGTTTGTAAATGAAAAAACTATAAAAGCTTGTAAAGAATATGTTCTATTAGCAAAAGACTTAAATATCTCTCCTGTTACTTTAGCAGTTGCTTGGTCAAAACAATTTGATTTTGTGGCATCTACTATTATTGGAGCTAGAAAAGTTGAGCATTTAGATGAATCTTTAAAAGCAATGGATTTAATTTTAGATGAGGTAACACTTAATAAGATTAAAGATATACAAAAAAATATTATGTATCCAATGGGATAACTGTAGATAATCACATCAAAATACTTGCAAAATTTATTTCTTCAAGTAATCCTAATTTATCGAAGAAAGCAAAAAAATATCTTTTAACAAGTGATGATAAAGTACAAAGAGTCTCTCTTATTTTAGAAATAATAAAAAAACTAGATGATAAAGAGGCCAATAAAAGCGTCAGCAAGATTAAAAAGCTTTTTAGTAATAGTATGAATGCTGATATTTTATATAATATTAAATTCTTAGAGAAAGAATTGAAAAATTGATACTTTTTATTATTCAAAGAATATTTGGCTTGTAAATAAAAGAATCAAATGGTATTTCAATTTTTTCTCATTCTAATTCTTTATATTGAAAGTAGATATATAATAATTTAAATATTTAAGTCCTATAATTACAAATATATAACTATAACAAG
>JABSON010000399.1 GCA_013215915.1 Campylobacteraceae bacterium
TAGTTTTATATTTTTTAAAAAGAATATCAAATAATAAGAATAAGATATTAAAAATGAATAATAAATTAGAAGACACTATTTCAATATTAGAAAAAACTAAAATAGATTTAAATGAACAGAAAGATTTATTTGAAGCTTTATTTAAAGGTACATCTGATGGTTTAGCTTTAATCGAAGATGGTAAAACTATTCATTCAAACTACTCATTACTTAAAATGTATAAAGTAGATAATATAAGTTTTTTAGATACTTATAAGTTTGGTTCATTATCCCCTAAAATACAACCAAATGGAAAGAACTCAATTGAAGTATATAAAGAATATTTAAACCTTTGCAAAGTAAATAATTATTCTTCTTATGATAGTTTAGTTTATAAATCAACAGGTGAAGAGTTCTGGGTAAATATTATACTAATTAAAATTGAAACTAATAAAAGAAACTTAATTTATTCTATTACAAGAGATATTTCTGAAAAAAGATTTTTAGAAGAAGAAATACAAAACAAAGCAAATGATCTTGCATTATCAAATAATGAACTTGAAGATTCAAATGAAGAGTTACAAACAACAATACAAAATTTAAAACTAACTCAAGAACAATTAATTTCATCCGAGAAAATGGCAGCATTAGGTGCTTTAGTTGCTGGAGTTGCACATGAAATTAATACTCCCGTAGGAATAGGACTTACTGGAATATCTCATTTAGAAGATTCTACTAAAATAATATATGATAAATATAATAAAGATGAAATGTCTCAAGAAGAGTTTGAAGAATATCTAGGTACTGCAAAAGATTTAAGTTCTTTAGTTTATAAGAATTTAGAAAAAGCAGCATCTTTAGTTAAATCCTTTAAACAAGTAGCAGTTGATCAAAGCTCAGAAGCAAAAAGAGTATTTGATATTAAAGAGTATTTACACGAAATATTACAAAGTATTCATTCTGTAACAAAAAAAACAAATATAGATATTGAAGTATCTTGTCCCTCTGGTATTAAAATTAATTCTTATGCTGGCGCATATTCTCAAATAATATCTAATTTAATAATGAACTCATTAATTCATGGATTCAAAGAAAAAGAAAAAGGAAATATCTTTATCACCGTAAAAAAAGAAGACAAAGAATTGAAAATAATATATAAAGATACCGGTAAGGGCATAAAAGAAGAAAATCTTAGCAAGATATTTGATCCTTTTTTTACTACAAATAGAGATAATGGAGGATCAGGCCTTGGTTTAAATATAATATACAATATTATTATGTCTAGATTAAATGGAAGTATTAAGTGTAATTCTCAAGAGAATAAGGGAGTGGAGTTTATTATAATATTAAATATATAAAGGTGATTTAATGAATGATTTAATTAAAATATTTTTACTAATAATTATTATATTTACAAATACTTTATATTCTAAAACAATTAAAATTGCAATTGCAAATGATTTAATTCCATATTCTTTTGTTGATGAATATAATAATGCAAGAGGTCTGCTTGTTGATTATTGGTTTTTATGGTCAGAAAAAACAAATATCAAAATTGAATTTATTCCTTCTTCTTGGCCTAAAACTTTAACAAATTTACAAGAAGGTAAAGCAGATATTCATTTTGGAATATTTTATGAAAAAAGTAGAGAAAAATATTTTGAATATATATCTCCTATTTATAATACAAATGCAGATATTTATATAAACAAATTAAATAAAAATGTAATTAAAAGCATTAATGACTTAAATGGCAAAAAAGTTGGAGTTATTGATTTTTCTTATTATAATATATATTTAAAAAATAAGTACCCTAAAATTAACATTATTAAATACAAAAGATTTAAAACATTAATAAATGCTTTAAATAATAATAAAATTGATGCAGTATTAAATGAATCTTTAACTACTTGGCATCATATAATAAACACACTTACATTTTCTAA
>JABSON010000004.1 GCA_013215915.1 Campylobacteraceae bacterium
GGAAGTCAAGCTCTTCATCGCTGATAATACTGCAGGGTCCCCTTGACGGAAACGTAGGCCGTTGCCAGATTTAAGTAATTTTTACAAAGCTTTATCTTATTCAACTATTGCAGTTGTTTAAGGTAAAGCTTTTTTTTTGCTTTTTTTTTACTGTTTTCTTCTATTGATTAGAATTTCATTCTATTTTTACTGTTTATCTTCTTATTAATTGATTAATTGATATACTCCACCTAAATAATTTATATTTGGAGAATAATGCAAAAAGATATATCAGAATCTTTTCTTGATAATAAAAGAATAAAACTTATTAACGAGCTATGTGGCTTAAGTGAGTCTACTATAATTAAAAATAAAATTGATGTATGTTTTAATACTCTTTTACCGCTACTTGATTTAAATACTCAAAGACTCTTAAATTTCATTAATGAGATTGATAATGTTTTAGATAAAAATGATGAAAATATAGATTTATATTCTTTATCATCAAAAAAAGTTTTTGTAATAACTAATGATGAAGACTTGATAATTGCAGTTGAAAAGATAAAAAGATCTAAAATTATTGGCTTTGATACAGAGCAAAAACCAATATTTAAAAAAGGTGCTAAAGCTTCTAAGATTGCAATTATTCAAATAGCTGATAAAAACAATGCATATATATTTCAAATACAACAAATCAATGATATCTCAAGTTTATTATCTATTTTATCTTCTTCAAAGATTACAAAAGTAGGTATTGGTTTAAAAAATGATGTAAATGTATTATATACTGAATTCAAAATAAATTTAAATTCTTATATAGATTTTGGGATATTATTTAAATCTAAGTTATTTTATCAAAATGATTTAGGCGCAAAAAAAGCTACATTATTATTTTTAAATCAGAAATTACAAAAATCAAAAAATACTTCAAGATCTAATTGGGAAAATAAAGATTTGAGTTCATCTCAAATTAAGTATGCAGCAGAAGATGCAGCTTGTGTATATGATTCTTTTTGTGAAATGTTAAAACAACATGAGTTTTTAATAAAAATACTTCCTAAATACTTTCAAGAAAACTATAATAAGAATATGTATATAAATGAATTAAATGGAGTACATTAAATGATTAATCATAGAAATAAAAATAAATTAAAAAAAGATAGAAATAAAACTATGACAGAACAAGTTTATGAGAAACTTGAGAATTTAATTGTTTTTTGTGAAATTGAACCTGGATCTATTTTAACAGAAGCAGAAATAGCAGAAATTGTAGGAGCTGGGAGAACTCCAGTACGAGAAGCTTTAAGACTTTTATCAAAAAGGTTTTTAGTGAATATTTCTAGAGTTGGTATTGTAATTCCTGAAATGAATTCAAGAGTACAATTACAATTATTAGAAGTAAGAAGAGTAATATTAAAATTATGTATGGAATGTGCTGTTAAAAGATTAACTGAAATAGATAAAAAGAATATTCAAGATTTACTTGATACAATTGATGAACAAGATGATGTAGAGTTTTTACATTGGCTTAAAAAAAGACAAGAAGTATTAGCTAAATGCTCTAAAAATGAATTTATATATGAAGAACTACGTAATGCTCAAGGTTTATCTCGACGTTTTTGGTATTATTATGCAAAAAAAGAAGATCATTTAGAAGTTAAAAAATTACATAAACTAATTTTACAAGCAGTATATGATCAAAATGAGAAAAATGCATTAAAATATGTTGATGATATGATTGATTATATAGAAGAATTTGTAAAAAGACACTACGTTTAATCCAATATACTTAAAATATACTTAATATATATCTTAAGTATATTTTAAGTAAACTACTTGTAAACTTTTCTTATCTTATTTTTATAAATAAAAGTATTTGTAAAATAATATTTAATAAGCTAAGGATTCCAATGAATAAAAAAACTCCAGTAAAAACAGACTTATTTGCTTCAAAAGCTCCATTAGAATGGGCAATTGTTGCTAACAATACTTTATATACAGCTCAAATTCCTATTAATAAAGAAGGTGCAGTGGTTGTTGGTGGTATAGAAGCTCAGACTAGACAAACAATGGATAACTTAGTTCATACTTTGGAGTGTGCTGGTGTAACATGTAATGAAGTTTTACAAGTTATGATTTATGTTACAGATAGATCTTATTTGGCAATAGTAAATAAAGTTTATGCTGAATACTTTGAGGCTCCTTTTCCAAATAGAGCTGCGATTGTAGTTGCTGGACTTGCAAGAGAAGAAATGTTAGTTGAACTTGTAGTTTACGCTCAAGCTAGTAAATAATAAAAATATTAAGGAAAATTTATGACATATAATTACGAAGAAAGTTTATATATTAATGGTTCATGGGAAAAAGGTGTTTCAACTATTGAAAACATTAATCCATCTGATATCTCAGATAATATTGGTAATATTGCACAAGCTAGTAGTGAACAAGTACATAAAGCAATTCAAGCTGCAAAAATAGCTCAACCTATTTGGGAAAAAACTCCTTTAGAAACAAAATTAAATATTTTACAAAAAATTGGTGATGAACTAATTGAAAGATGTGAAGAATTAGGTGAACTACTAGGAAGAGAAGAAGGAAAATCTAAAGCAGAAGGTAAGGGAGAAATTTATAGATCTGGACAATTTTTTCAATATTATGCTGCTGAAGTTCTAAGACAAATGGGTGAAAATGCCTTATCAGTTAGACCTGGTATTGATATTGATGTAACTAGAGAAGCTGTTGGAGTTATTGGTATAATCTCACCTTGGAATTTTCCAACTGCAACTGCTGCTTGGAAAATAGCACCTGCTTTAGCTTTTGGAAATGCAATTATTTGGAAACCAGCTAATTTAACTCCTGCTTCTGCTGTTGCTTTAACTGAAATTATTTCAAGACATGGTTTACCAGATGGTACATTTAATCTTGTTTTAGGATCAGGTTCAATTGTTGGAAATGAACTTATTAATTCAAAAGAAATTGATGCAATTTCTTTTACAGGATCTGTTGAAACTGGAAGAAAAATTGCTATTGCTACTGCTGCTAATTTTGTTAAGTGCCAGTTAGAAATGGGAAGTAAAAATGCTTTAGTTATTGCTGATGATGCAGATATCTCTACAGCTGTAGAATCTACAATTGCTGGTTCATTTTCAGGAACAGGGCAAAAGTGTACGGCATCTTCAAGATTAATTGTTACAGAATCTATTCATGATGAATTTGTAGCTGCTCTTGTAAAAAGAATGGGAGATTTAAAAGTTGGACATTATTTAGAAGATGGTATTTTTATGGGACCAGTTTCTTATAAAGTACAATTTGATTCAAACTTCAAATGGATCGAGCGAACTAAAGAACTTGGTGGAAAACTAGCTTTTGGTGGTGAAAAACTATCTATGAAAACTGAAGGTTATTTTATGAGTCCAACACTATTTGTTGATACAAAAAATGATTGGGATGTAAATCAAGAAGAAGTATTTGCTCCAATGGCTTGTGTGATTAAAGTAAAAGATTTAGAAGAAGCTATTAAAACTTGTAATGATACTAGATTTGGTTTAACTGCTGGAATTATTACTCAAAGTTTAAAAACTGCTGCAATCTTTAAAAAATCTGCACAAAGTGGTTGTGTAATGGTAAATTTACCAACTGCAGGAACTGATTACCATGTTCCATTTGGAGGAAGAAAAGAATCAAGTTTTGGACCACGTGAGCAAGGTTCTTATGCTAAAGAATTTTACACTATTGTAAAAACAACATATCAAAAACCTTATTAGGAATTATTATGTATAAAGATCAAATAATTATCGATGGTTTGCAATATTGTTATTGGGACCGTTCTTATTTTGAAAGTTTGCAAAGAAGTGGAATTACTGCTGTTCATGTAACTCTTGTGTATCATGAAATGGCTAGAGAAACTTTAAGTAGATTTGCACAATGGAATAAATATTTTGAGTTATATTCTGATTTAATTATGCCTATCATGAATATGACTGATGTAAAAATTGCTAAAGAAAAGAAATTAGTTGGAATCTTTTTTGGTGCCCAAAATTGTAGTCCTATAGATGATGAAATTGGTTTAATTGAAGTAATGAGAAAACAAGGTTTACTTATCATGCAATTAACTTATAATAACCAAAGTTTATTGGCTACTGGTTGTTATGAAAAACATGATAATGGAATTACTAGGTTTGGAAAACAAGCTATAGAAGAAATGAATAGAGTTGGTATGATTATAGATATGAGTCATAGTTCTGAAATATCAACTTTAGAAGCAATTGATTTATCTTCAAGACCTATTTGTATTTCACATGCAAATCCAAATTTTGCGCATAAGGCATTAAGAAATAAATCAAATGAAGTTATAAAAGCCTTATGTAAAAGAGGTGGACTATTAGGATTCTCTTTATATCCTTTTCATTTACCAAATTCAAGTAAGTGTACGTTAGAAGATTTTACACAAATGATTGCAGATACTGCAGATATGGTTGGAGTTGAACATTTAGCACTTGGAAGTGATTTATGTTTAAATCAGCCAACAGAAGTTTTAGAATGGATGCGAAATGGTAAATGGTCAAAAGCTATGGATTATGGTGAAGGAAGTGCATCAAATTCAGGATGGCCTGATGATTTACCTTGGTTTAAAGATGAAAAAGGAATGGAAAATATTTATAATGGCCTTTTAAAACAAGGTTTTAAAGAAAAAGAAGCTAATCAAATTCTTGGCGGGAACTGGTTTAACTTCTTAGAGAGCGGTTTAAAAGCTCAAAATTAATCTTTTAAAATTAACTTTGAGTCATTTTATCAAAATACCATGATAAGGATATAAAATGGAAACTTTGAATAAAGATAATATTAATATAGAAGAAATAGAGAAAAAAGAAAAAATTGATAAAACAGCACTATTTTTAAGTTCGGGATTTTTAGTAGCTTTTGTTGCATTAGCTTTAATTGATTCAAAACTTTTAACAAGTATAGTAAATACAGGTTTTGGATGGTCTGCAAAAGTTTTTGGAGCTTATTGGCAATTTTTATTATTTGCTACATTTATTGTAGGAATTGGACTTGCTTTAGGAAGAACAGGATCTGTAGTTTTAGGTAATTTAAAGTCTCCTGAAATGAGTACATTTCAATGGATGGCTATTATTTTATGTACATTATTAGCAGGTGGTGGAGTGTTTTGGGCAGCAGGTGAACCAATTGCTCACTTTGTATCTCCCCCTCCATTTTATGGTCCTGAAGCTGATGTTTTCCAAAAAGCAGTTAATGCTTTATCTCAGAGCTTTATGCATTGGGGATTTTTAGCTTGGGCAATTTTAGGTACATTAACTACTATTGTATTAATGCACTTGCATTATGATAAAGGTTTACCTTTAAAACCTAGAACACTTTTATATCCAGTATTTGGAGATAGAGCTATTCATGGACCCTTAGGTTCTATTGTTGATGCTGCATGTATTGTTGCAGTTGCAGCTGGAACGATTGGACCAATTGGATTTTTAGGTTTACAAATTTCTTATGCATTAAATGCTTTATTTGATATTCCAGATGGTTTTACAACTCAATTAATTATTATTATAATTGCTATTGTAATTTATACTGTATCTGCTTTAACAGGAGTTACAAAAGGTATACAAATTTTAAGTAGATGGAATGTAATTTTAGCTGTTTTTTTAATGGCATATATTTTTATATTTGGACCAACTGCTTTTATTATTGATGCTTATATTCAAGGTGTAGGTTCTGTATTACAAAACTTTATTCCTATGGCTACATTTAGAGGTGATACTTCTTGGTTAAGCTGGTGGACAGTATTCTTTTGGGGTTGGTTTTTAGGATATGGACCAATGATGGCAATATTTATTGCTAGAATATCAAGAGGAAGAACAATTAGAATGTTAATTTTAGCTGTTAGTATTTTTGCTCCATTAATAACAATGTTTTGGTTTACAATTGTAGGAGGAGCTGGTTTATCATTTGAAATTGCTCAACCTGGTTTAATATCAGAAGCATTTAAAGGTTTTAATTTACCAGCAGCATTATTAGCAATTACACAATCTTTGCCTTTTCCAATAATTACATCAATATTATTTTTAATTTTGACAACAGTGTTTATTGTAACAACAGGTGATTCAATGACATATACAATGAGTGTTGTTGTAAGTGGTAATACTGAACCACATCCATACTTAAGAGTATTCTGGGGAGTATTAATGGGAGTATTAGCAATTGTTTTAATTTCAATTGGTGCAGGTGGGATATCTGCTTTACAATCATTTATTGTAATAACAGCAGTACCCGTATCTTTAATACTTTTACCAGCATTATGGAATGCACCACAAATTGCAATTAAAATGGCAGATGAACAAGGTTTAAAATAAATAAATTTTATAAAAAAGAAGTAATATAAATTACTTCTTTTATTACTGGAGAGACATATGAAATTAATAAATAATTTACCACTTAGAGAATCAAATGATGTTATGAATTTAAAAAGAATGGGTGCTATGCATCAATCTAGAATATCCTTTACAAGGACTTTAGTTAGAAAAATGGCTAATGAACATTGGACTGTAAAAAAAAGCTTGTGGGATTTATGTGAAAATGGTTATGGTACTGTTATTTATGAGTTAAAAACTCCAAATAGTATTTATAATTTAGTAGTTTTTTCTAATTATATTGAAGATCATGAAAGAAATGATAGGGTAATTGCAGAAAAGTGGGATGTTACTTTTACTTTGATTGATGGTGAAGTAAGCTCAAAACTTTTAAAAATGTTAAAAGATAATGTTCCTTTACAAGAAGCAGGAAGAAATACAAATAGAGCAATGGTATTAGCTCGTGCTAATAAAAGTGTAAGAGTATTTAATCATATTGTAGAATCTTTATCCTGTGGTAAACAACCTGATTCTCTTGAATTATCTAAAGTTGGTTATATTTTAAGAACAACAGCTGTATATGGTAGTGGTAAATTTGGTATTACAGATTTTGATAATTTAAAAGATAAAGTAGATTTCTCTCAATCTTTTTCTGCAGAAATGTGTGCTGTTTATATACTTAGACAATTTTCTCTTGATTTAGTTAATTATTTAGCTAAAAACAAAGGAAAAAATAAAGCCGTTACTTTAGATAAAAATATTCAAAGATATTTAGGAATAGGGAATGCAACTGGGCTTGGAATGGCACCTTATTTAATTAAACATCCCAAAGTTGTTGATAATTGGTTATATCAAAGAGAATCAGCACTTAGCAAAGTATCATTAGAAAAAATTACAAAAGAAAAAATAAGAGAAATCAAAAAATATTTATATAGAGCAAAACAGCATCTTAATGAAGTTGTTACTATTAATGAAAATCAAAAAAAATTAAATATAATTGCAGCAAATGAAATTGATTTAATTATTGAAATAATTGAAAATTCTTTAGCTTCAAACAATATTTGGGCTAAAATAATTAAAGATATTAAACAATTTTCTTATGAATCTCAAGAATGTACTATTTCATCTTTAATTGAGTTATTTCCATCACTTGTAGATGAACATTCTACAAAAATGACAATTGATGAACAAGCTTTAGAGTTAACAGATATTTCTTTATATGATTTAAAGATAATATTAAGAGAAAAATATTCTTGGGCCATTAATATTGATTTCACAAAAGATGATAACAATTACTGGTTTTGGTATGTATCACAAGATAAAGAAGAACCAAGGTTAGGAATTAGAAATGTTGATAATGGTAGTGAGTTAGAACAACCATTAGATATTGCAAGACAAGCAAATAAACTTTATAATAAAATTAAAGATATGAATAATGAAGATACTATTAGTAAGTTTTTATTATTAAATCCTGAATTTACATCTATTACTAGAAGAGTTTGGACTATGGGTCATTGTGTAATGGGTGAAATTCAAGCTAATGTATTAGCAAAAGATTTTTTACCAATGGATTTATTAAGAGCTAAACTAGCTATGTTTGGCGCTACTAAATTTGATCCAAGATCAGATAGATGGGTACAAGTTACTTTTTACCAAAGTGCACCATTATTAGATGAAATTCATGCGAATGAATGGTTATTCCCTTTATTAGAAAAAAACAAAGATGATAAACTTGATTTTAATGATAATAAAATTTGTGTTTCACAAACTGAATTAAAAACTTTATGTGCAAAAGCATTTAATGGATTAAAATTAAAAGCAGGGGAAGCGGATGTAATTGCTAAAATGGTTGTTGAACTTGAACTTGTTGGATTAAGAGGAGTTGATCATTTTATTGAAGCCTTAGATCATTTAAAAGATGATAATACTTTAAATGTAAATATTACATCAAGTGAAAATAAGATATCAGTAGATTTAGGATCTTGTAGTGTATTATGTCATTTACAAATTGTGTTAGCTTATTCAATTGAGCATATGAAAAATAATGATTATGTACTTCTTGAAATTAAAAATTGTTATAACAAATGGTTAAGTTATACTCAGCTAAAAAGATTATCAAGTAAAGAATTAAATGCTAAATTTTACTGGACAAGTTCAAGCGATAATAAAAGTATTGAATATTCTATTCATAAAAATGAAGAATTTCCAAATGTAAAAATTTCAAATAAACCTTTATTTGAAAAAAATACTTTAATTATAGAAATTTCAAAAAATAAAATATCTAATAATTATTTTGATTTAGATTATGAAAACATTAAAGCTATTAGCTTAAAAGACTCTTATAATAATTCTTTGGATTCAGGTATTTTACTTGAAAAAGATTCTTGGAATAAAATAAAAGAAGTTGCAAAAGGTATATTAGTTGAGTCAAGTGAGAAATCAAAAAATGATGCTGGTGGAGTAGTTACACTATAAATATGTAAAGGTTAAAAATGATTATTGATATAAAAACAATAAAAACAGCAGGTGGATGGGGTGCTTTAAAATCATCTGGTCATTTTATTATAAAAGAAGGCTTTTTTAAAACCTTTAAAACTCTCTTATCTGCAAATCAAGTAGATGGTTTTGATTGCCCAGGTTGCGCTTGGCCAGATCCAAAAGAAAAAGATAGATCAATGAATGAATACTGTGAAAATGGTGTAAAAGCAATATCTTTTGAGACTACAGATAAAAGAGTATCAAAAGAGTTGTTTGATAGATATACAGTAAAAGAATTAAATGAATTTGATGTTCATAAGATAACTAATCAGGGACGATTAAGTGAACCTTTTTATTATAATAAAATCACTGATAAGTATGAAAGTATATCATGGGAAAAATCTTTCTCAATTATAGGAAGACATTTAAAAAATTTAAATAAAGCAGATGATGCAATATTTTATACATCAGGAAGAACATCTAATGAAGCTGCATTTTTATATCAGTTAATGGGAAGAATGATAGGTACTAATAATTTTCCAGATTGTTCAAATATGTGTCATGAAAGTTCTGGTGTTGGAATGAATGCCTCAATTGGTATTGGAAAAGGTACCGTTGATTTAGAAGATTTTGATAAAGCAGAGTTAATTATGATTTTTGGTCAAAACCCAGGTACTAATCATCCTAGAATGTTAAGCGAATTAAAAAAAGCTAATGAAAGAGGTGCTAAAGTTATTAGCATTAATCCTTTAAAAGAAGCAGGTTTAGTATCATTTATTCATCCTCAAGACATAGAACAAATGATTACAAACAAAGCTCAATCTATAAGTACTCATTATTACCCAATAAAAATGGGTTCTGATATGGCACTTATTCAAGCTATTATAAAATATATTTTAGAAAATTTTGAAAATGATATTGATAAAGACTTTATAAATGAACATACTTCAGGTTTTGAAGAATACAAAAATGAAATATTATCAAAAGATTGGGATACATTAATTAAACAAAGTTCATTACAAAAAGATGAAATTGTTGAAATAGCCAAATTGTATATGACTTCAAACAAAACTATTTGTTGTTGGGCTATGGGTTTAACTCAGCATGCTCATGGAGTTGCTACAATTGAAGAAGTAATGAATTTACTTTTACTTAAAGGCAATATAGGTAAAGAAGGAGCAGGTGCCTGTCCTGTAAGAGGACATAGTAATGTTCAAGGAGATAGAACAGTAGGAATTGCAGAGGCTCCAAAAGAAGATTTTTTAAAGAAAATTGATAAAGTTTTTAATTTTACATCTCCAAGATCTCATGGTTATGATGTTGTTCATGCAATTCAAGCGATGCATGAAGAAAAAAACAAAGTATTTATAGGACTTGGTGGAAATTTTGCAGCAGCAGCGCCAGATACAAAATATACTTATGAAGCTTTAAGAGCCTGTAATTTAACAGTTCATATTTCTACTCATCTAAATAAAAGTCATTTAATCTGTGGTAAAGAAGCTTTAATTCTTCCTTGTTTAGGAAGAACAGAATTAGATATACAACAAAGAGGAGTGCAAGAAGTTACAGTTGAAGATTCAATGTCAATGGTACATTCTTCAAAAGGAAAAAATATTCCAGCAACTAGAGATTTAAAATCTGAACCAGCAATAATTGCAGGAATTGCAGATGCTACTTTAGGTAATAATAAAGTAGATTTTATAGATTTAATTTCTGATTATTCAAAAATTAGAGAAAAAATAGAAGAAGTATTACCTACTTTTAAAAATTATAATGAAAATATAAAAAAACCAGGCGGTTTTGAATTATATAATGGTCCTAAAAATAGAGTATGGTTAACGCCTAATAAAAAAGCTAATTTTTTAATTAATCAGGCACCTGATTTGGAACTAAAAGAAAATCATTTAATTCTAATGACAATGAGATCTCATGATCAGTTTAATACTACTGTGTATGAAAAAGATGATAGATATAGAGGAATAAAAGATCAAAGAGAAATAATATTTCTAAATCCAAAAGATATAAAGAAGTTAAATTTTAAGAATGGAGATTTAGTTAATATTACTTCTCATTATTCTGATGAGGTAAATAGAGAAGTTAAAAACTTTAAAATTATTTCTTATGATATTAAAGAAGGTTGTGCCGGTGCATATTTTCCAGAAGCAACACCTTTAGTATCTTTAAATCATCATGATTCAAAGAGTTTTACACCTTCTTATAAATTTATCGATATTACATTAACTAAAGTATAAAAGCCTAAAACTTTTATACTATAGTTTAATAAAGTTTTAAATAAATTCAACTATAATGTTAAAAAATTACAAGCTTGCATAGCTCTAACGGTAGAGCAAGTCCATGGTAAGGACGAGGTTACAGGTTCAAATCCCGTTGTGAGCACCATTTTTATTAAATACTCTTAATTAAATGACACTTTTAATTTATAACTTTAAATGCTTCTTCTAAATCTAGTGTTCCTTCATAGAATGCTTTTCCTACAATAACACCAGCAATGTTTCCATTATCTTGACAAGATGTAATATCATTTATATCTTTTACTCCACCAGAAGCAATTGTATCAATTCCTGAGGCTAATGCTATCTCTTCCGTAAACTCAACATTTACTCCGCATAACATTCCATCTTTTGAGATATCAGTACAAATTATAGCTTCAACACCAGCTGATGCAAATTCACGTGCAAGATCAGTTGCTTTCATAGTTGAAACTTCTGCCCATCCTTCAACTGCAACCATTCCATTACTTACATCAATTCCAACAGCAATTGGATATTTTTTTGCCATATCTTTTACAAATTGTGGATCTTTTACTGCAATTGATCCTAAAATTAGTCTATCAACTCCTAATTCTATATACATTTTGATAGTTTCCTCATCTCTGATTCCACCACCTAATTCAATTTTTAAATTACAGTTTTCTCTGATTTTCTTAATTTGATCTAAGTTTGCAGGTTCTCCTGCAAAAGCTCCATTTAAATCAACTATATGTAACCATTTAGAACCTAATTCTTCAAATCTTTTAGCTACTTGCCAAGGTTCATCAGAATAAATCTTAGCACTTTCCATAAGACCTTTACTAAGTCTTACAGCTTTCCCATCTTTTAAATCAATTGCTGGTAATATTTCCATTTTAACTCCTTTTATATATACTTTATAATTTTGAAAAGTTTTTTAGTATTTGAATTCCATTATTATGTGATTTCTCAGGATGAGGCTGAAAACCATAAATATTATCTTTATTTACAGCTGATGTGAATTTATACCCATATTCAGTTTCACCAATAATATTATTTTCAGTAGTTTTTACATGAAATGAATGTACAAAATATAAATAAGGATCTTCTAAACCTTCAAATAATTTTGAATTATTATTTATGATTTTATTCCATCCTACATGAGGAATTTTTATATCTTCATGCATCTTTGATTTATCAAATTTAATAACTTCTCCATTTATTAAAGATAAACCTTCTGTATGTCCAAACTCTTGCGATGATTCAAATAATAATTGCATTCCTAAACATATACCAATCATAGGTTTACCAGTTTTTGCAAAATCATAGATTGCATTTCTCATACCTGTTTCATTTAGGTGAGCCATTGCATCTGCGAAAGCTCCAACTCCAGGAAGTATTATTCTATTAAAGTTTTTTAACTCATCAGGATTTTTCACTATTTTAACTTTTGTGTCTAATAATGAACAAGCATTATAAACACTAGCTAAATTCCCCATATTATAATCAATTATACCTATCAAAATTTACCCTTTTTATAAAAATATATTATACTTAAATTATATAATATTTTAATATTTTTGATTTCAAAAATATTTAATTTAAAATAAAAAAGAAACATTGTAAATTATCCATCTTTTATAAAAATAATGATATAAACTATTCTAATTAAAAGGAATAAAATGACAATAAATAAATTAGTGGTTTTAAGTTTGGCTGCTTGTACTTCACTTTACAGTGCCGGATATAAAATACCAGAACAATCTCTTAATGCTGTTGCTTTAAGTGCAGCATATATTGCAAATGCAAATGGTGCCGATGCGGCTTATTATAATCCTGCAAATATGGTCTTTTCATCAATTGAGAATGAATTAGAAATAAATTTAACTTATATCTCACTACCAGAAATGGGTTTTTCATCTACAGAACATTCAAAAGCTGAAGAGTTTTTAATACCAACTTTACATTATATTCTACCAACTAATTTAAAAGATATTAAATTTGGTATATCTTTTGTAGCTCCAGGTGGATTATCAAAAAGATGGGATACTCCAATTGGAAAAACTTTTTCAAAAGAATTTACACTTGAAATATTAGAATTAAATCCAAGTATTTCATATAAAGTAAATGACAACTTTGCAATTGGTGGTGGTTTAAGATTAATTAAAACTCATGGTATTGTTAAAAGTGCTGCTCCTTTAAATGGTGCCGTAAGAGATATGGAAGGTGATGATTTATCATTAGGTTATAATTTAGCACTTACATATAAAGCTTCAAAAAACACTACATTAGCTGCAACATATAGATCAAATGTGAATTTAAAAATTGAAGGTGATGCCAAATTAAGTACTATTGATCCAAGACCTAAGTCAAATGTTAATTCTTCTGCCTCAGTTGAAATTCCCTTACCTGCTGCTTTAAATTTAGCAGTAGCACATACGTTTAACAAGTTAACAGTTGAAGCTGTATATGAAAGAACATTTTGGTCAACATATAAAGAATTAGATTTTGAATATAATAAAACAATTACAAATCCAACTTTAAAAGGTGCTTTTGATGTTTCAAAAGATAAATCTTGGAAAGATACTAATACTTATAGAGTAGGATTAACTTATCAAGCAAGTCCAAAATTAACAATAATGGGTGCTATTGGGTATGATGAAACACCAGTTCCTAATAAAACAATTGGTTTTGAACTTCCAGATGCTAATTCAAAAATTATCTCAACAGGATTTAAATATAAATTAAATAATAAATCTACATTTGGTTTAGCTTATTTATTATCACTTAAAGAAGATAGAAAAGTAAATTTAGTTAATGAAAAACCATTTTCAGGTGAATTCTCAAATTCAAAAGTATCATTATTTACAATTGGTTATAACTACAAATTCTAAAAAATTAATAATATAAAGATATTATCTTTATATTATTAAATACATTTATATTGACTATATACAATATATTAATTATTTTTATTTACTTTATACATATTTTTTCTGTGTTATTATTATGCACACATAAAAAAGGATATTATAATGAATAAAACAATCTTAAAACTAAAATATATTGTATTTTTTACAATAGTTTTATTATTCGCAGCTTGTTCTAGTGAAAATGAAGGAAAGAATTCAGTTGGAAATAATTTTGTTGAAGCAAAAGTTTTAAATGAAGTATCAGCATCTACAAATTTAGCATATATACAAGCTTCTTTTAAAGCAAATGCGACTAATGCATTCTCATATAAATCAATTAAGATCAAGTATAAAACAAAAAATCAAGAAGGAAATGAGGTGTTAGCTTCAGGTATTCTTATTTTACCAACACCAACTCAAGCATATCTTGATTTTTTAAAATCAAATGGAAAAACTTTCTCTATTTCAACCATTGTTGAAAACCACGGTACAATATTTACAAATGCAGAAGCTCCTAGTAATGAAATAACTACTGTTGGTTCATCAATTCAAGGAACTGCTTTATTAATGAGTGGATTTGCAGGATTCGCTGTTGTTATGCCTGATTATTTAGGTTATGGAGACTCTAATGATTCATACCATCCTTATATCCTTAAAAAAACATCAGCTAAAGTTTCTATTGATATGCTAAGAGCAAGTGTTGCATATATGACAAATAATAATATAATATTTAATGGTCAAGTATATATATCAGGTTATTCTGAAGGTGGTTATGTTGCCATGTCAATGGCAAAAGAATTAGAAGAAAATTATTCTTCATCATTTAATGTAAAAGCACTTGCAGCTATGGCTGGTCCTTATGATGTAAAAGCATTAGCAGATAAAGAAATTGATGAAACTAGAACAATGGAGTATCCAGCATTTTTAGCTTACCTTTCACATTCTTATACAAAAGCATATTCTAACTTAAGTTTAAAAGATTCTATTGTTTATCCTAATACTGATATTTTTCATAGTTTTTTTGATGGAAGTAAATCGGGAACTGTAATTAATCTTTCTTTAGGAATTGGTGATCAAACAAATGGTGGATATAAAGTTGAAAAAGCTGATAAGTTATTTAACATAGATTTTATTAATGATTATAAATCTAATGTAAATAACGCCTTTAAAGTTAGATTTTTAGAAAATAATGTTTTTGATTGGACTCCCAGAAGTAAAGTAAATCTTATTCATTGTAAGGATGATGAAATTGTTCCTTTTTCAATGTCTCAAACTGCATATGATAAGTTTATTTCTAATGGTGCAAGTTCAACTAATATTACATTAAGTGAAATTCCTAGCTCTGTATTAGTACAGCAGATTGATGCTACACATCCTTTTGTACATAGTAATTGTGGTTCAACTGCTTATGGTGCAGCTGTATCATGGTTCTCAAAAATTAGAAGTGGAGAAATAAAATAATGAAAAATGTATTATTAAAACTAAGTCTTTTAAGCATAAGTGCTTCAAGTATTTTATTAGCTAGTGGATGGAGACTACCTGAACAGTCATCTTCATCTGTGGCTTTAAGTGGAGCTTTTATATCAAATTCATATGATGCTAGTTCATCATATTATAATCCTGCAAATATGAGTTTTTCAGAAAGTAAAAATTCTCTTGAATTTTCACTTACTTATATTAAATTATCAAAAGTTAAATATAAAGATTCAAATACAAGTAGAAACTCTAAATCATTAGGAGAAGAATTTGCTGTTCCAAGTATATTTTATTCTTCAAAAAATTATGATGGTTTTAGATATGGAGCATCGTTCACAGCACCAGGAGGTTTATCAAAAAGATGGAACTCCCCTTATTCTAAAAAATATGCTCAGGAATTTACTTTAAAAATATTAGAGTTTAATCCCGTTGTATCCTACTTAGTAAATGAAAACTTTTCTATTGCTGGTGGACTTAGAATATTATATAGTGAAGGAATAGTAAAAAGTGATGGCTCAGATGTTGGAAGCCCTGCAAAAAGGGAGATGGAAGGTGATACACTTGAATATGGATATAACTTAGCCTTAGCATATAAACCAAATAATAATACTAATGTATCTTTAACATATAGATCAAATATAGATATAAAAGTAGAAGGTAATGCAAAATTATATTTAAGTGGCACAAAAGTATATGATGGTGGAGCTAGTGTAGAAATTCCATTACCTGCTGTTTTAAGTTTATCGACTGCATATACATATAATTATATTACTGTTGAATTAGTATATGATAGAACATATTGGTCAGTATATAAAGAACTTGATTTTGAATATAAAAGTTCAATTCCATTAGTTCTAAAACCATCGTTTGATAACCCAGGATCAAAAAATTGGAAAGATACAAATGCATATAGAATAGGTTTAACATATAATTATTCATCTAATTTAGATTTAATGTTTGGTTTTGCAATTGATGAAAACCCTGTTCCTTCTAAATATTTAGGATTTGAACTTCCAGATTCAAATGCGAAATTATACTCATTAGGTTTTAATTATAAAATAGATAAAAAGTCAGCAATAGGTTTTGGGTATTTATATGATAAAAAAGAAAAAAGAACAGTATCTAATGTAGATGAATCAGGTAATACATATATAAATGGAACATTTAAAGATGCATCCGCTCATTTACTATCTATAACATATAACTTGTCATTTTAAGTAGATAATAATGTCTTAAATAAGAAATTTTTAAACTAAAAGCTTATTAATCTTTTTGTATTATATTAAACTAAGTTTAATATAGTACTCTAATTGATTATTTTATATAATATCTATATTATATATATAATTACTTAAATAAAAAATTAAAAAAGGATTAAAATGAGTTTAAATAAATTTATTGCTCTTAGTCTTGCTGCTGCAACTGCTGCTTATGCTGCTGCGTACAAGATTCCTGAGCAATCATTAAATGGAACAGCTTTAGGTGCTGCTTATGTTGCTAATGCACATGGTGCAGATGCTTCGTATTACAACCCAGCAAATATGGTTTTTTCATCTGATGATAACGAACTAGAACTAGGATTATCTTTTATATCTGCTTCTGAAATTGATTTTGAATCAAATATGCCTAATACATCAAGTTCATCTGAAAAAGAAAATGTAATAATTCCTACATTACACTATATTATCCCATCATCTATTAAAAATACTAAGTTTGGTGTATCACTTGTTGCACCTGCAGGATTATCAAAAAGATGGAATGCTCCTTTTGCAAAAAAATATGCAGAAGAATTTACTCTAAAAATTGTTGAATTAAACCCTACTATTGGATATAAAATCAATGATAAATTGGCAATTGGTGGTGGTTTAAGATTTATATATACTAAAGGTGTAGTTAAAAATCAAGCTTCTAATGGAGCAGTACTAAGAGATTTAGAAGCTGATTCATTTGATTATGGTTATAATCTTGCTTTAACATATAAACCAGTTAAAAATACAGTATTAGCTATGACATATAGATCATTTATTGATATTGAAGTAAATGGAACAGGTAAATTAAAATATTTAGGACAAAACTATAATGGAGATGCTTCAATTAAATTTCCATTACCAGCTGCTTTAAATATTGCAATTGCACAAACTTTTGGAGATTTAACTGCTGAGTTTGTATATGAAAGAACATATTGGTCTGAATATCAAGCAATTGATTTTAATTATTCTAAAGAACTAAATAAAGTTGGATCACCATATTCATTTTATGATGCTTTTGATGCTCCAAGAGATAAAAACTGGAAAGATACAAATTCTTATAAATTAGGTCTTACTTATAAAGCTAATGATTCTTTAACTTTAATGGGTTCTTATGGAATTGATGAATCTCCTGCTCCAACTGAAACTTTGGCATTTGAACTTCCTGATGCTGATGCAAAAGTTTATTCTTTAGGTTTTGATTATAAATTTAATAAAACTTCTTCTTTTGGAATGGCTTATTTAGTTTCTATTAAAGATGATAGAAAAGTTATAATTGAAAATAAACCTTTCGCAAATGTACCAGGTGAATTTAAAAACTCTTCTGTTGCATTATTAACATTTGGTTATACTCACAAGTTTTAATCTTAATTAAAAAGAAGCATCTGCTAAACATATAGCAAATAAAACTTCATTATTTTTGGAACATACTTTAAAAGCTTCTTTTAAAGTTGTTCCAGAATTTATAAAATCATCTACTAATATAATTTTTCTACTTTTAACATTCTTTAATTCAAAACATTTTGGATTATTTTCTCTAAACTTATAATTTTTACCTGAATACTTTACTATTGTATTAGATCTTAAATGGTTATATATAGGTTTTATGTACTTCGAGTTTAATTCTTTTGCTAAGATAGCAGAATAAGCATATTCTAGCCTTGTATGGTCATCAATTGGAATAGCTAGTACTTCTTCTGTAAATGAGAATTCTTGTGCAAATTTTTTGTATGTTAGTCTAGCTAGTATTTTTAAAACTCTATCTCCAAAAAAATTATATTTTGTAGATAATAAATTCTCAATTTCTTCATATTTATAAAAAGAATAAACTTCTAAACCTTTTTTTATTTTACGATGATATATTGTTGGTTTTAGATGTATAGATTGACAAGTTTTACAGATTATTGAAAAAGACCAGTTTTCACAAAGAATGCATTTCATTACAAATACTTTTTATTAAGTATAATATAAGATGTATAAAAGATTATTGATTTTATGTAAGTAGTAAATAAATTAAGTTAGAGTTAGTAAAAAAGAAAGAGAAGTAAAACTTGAATAAATAGTTTCAAGTTTTACTTATTAAATTAGATTTTAAGTACTGCCATAAATGCTTCTTGTGGTACATTTACTCTACCAATAGCTTTCATTCTTTTTTTACCAGCTTTTTGTTTATCTAATAATTTTCTTTTTCTAGAAATATCTCCACCATAACATTTAGCAGTTACGTTTTTACCTGTTGATTTTACAGTCTCACGAGCTATAATATTAGATCCAATTGAAGCTTGAATAGCAACTTCAAATAATTGTCTAGGAATTAATGCTTTTAATGCTTTAATAAACTCTCTACCTTTTGATAAAGCTTTATTTTCTGGAACAATAATTGATAATGCATCAACTACTTCTCCTGCTACTTTAATATCAAGTTTTTGTAAAACACCAGGTCTGAAACCAATTGGTTCATAATCAAATGATGCATAACCTTTTGTAGTAGATTTTAATCTATCATAAAAGTCTAATACAATTTCATTCATTGGAATATCGTAATCTAATAATACTCTAGTACCAATATAATCCATTTTATTTTGGATTCCTCTTTTATCATTAAGAAGTTTAATAACATTTCCTAAAAATTCATCTGGAACTAAAATCGTAGCTTTTACATATGGTTCAAAAATTGTTTCAACATAATTAGGATCTGGTAATTCACTTGGATTTTGAATATTAATTGTAGTTCCATCTTTTTTAAGAACTTCATATACTACAGTTGGAGCTGTAGCAATTAAATCTAAATTAAATTCTCTCTCAAGTCTTTCTTTAATAACTTCCATATGCAACATACCTAAGAAACCAGCTCTAAATCCACTTCCAAGTGCTACAGAACTTTCTGGTTCATAAGAAATAGATGAATCATTTAATTTTAATTTATCTAGAGCATCTCTTAAATCTTCAAATCTTTCAGTATCAATTGGGTAAAGTCCCGCAAATACAAAAGGTTTAGCAGGTTCAAAACCATCAATTGTTTCAGATGTTGGATTTTTTGCATCAGTAATAGTATCTCCCACTGCAATAATATCAACAGTTTTAATACCTAATACAACAATACCAATCTCACCAGTTTTAATTTCATCAGTACTTTCTCTTTTTAAAGGATGTGGGTACATTAATGATAATACTTGTTGATCATAACCTGTATTCATCATTCTTACAACTTGACCTTTTTTAATACTTCCATCATAAACTCGTACAAGTGCTAAAGCACCTAAGTAGTTATCAAACCAAGAATCATAAATTAAAGCTTTTGTAGGTGCTTCTTCATCTCCAGAGGGTGAAGGAATTCTTTCTACAATTGAATCAATTAAATCTTTAACTCCAAGTCCAGTTTTTGCAGAAATTAGATTATTATAAGTACAATCCAGCCCAATTGCTTCTTCTACTTCTTCTAATACTCTATCTGGATCAGCAGAAGGTAAATCAATTTTATTAACAACAGGTAATAGTTCTAAGTCATTTTCCATTGCAATATAAACATTAGCAATTGTTTGAGCTTCAACACCTTGAGTTGCATCTATAATTAATAAAGCACCATCAGATGAAGCTAAAGATCTTGATACTTCATATGAAAAATCAACATGACCTGGAGTATCAATTAAGTTTAGTGTATATTCTATATCGTCTTTTGTATACTTAAGTCTTACACTTTGAGCTTTAATTGTAATACCACGTTCTTTTTCTATGTCCATAGTATCCATTAATTGTGCTGACATATCTCTATTTGCAACTGCACCACATTCTTGAATAATTCTATCTGCTAGAGTAGATTTTCCATGATCAATATGTGCAATAATTGAGAAGTTTCTTATTAGTTTTTGCAAGCTTTTTCCTAGTATCTATTTTATAGGAATATTTAGTTTTTCGCTAATTCTATTCCTATTATTGTTTTGAATAATTATAATAGTTTTCGCGAGTATATCTAATTTGAGGTTAAAGCCAAATTATTATATTAATTTGGCTTTTTTTCTAAGAAATTTATTTAGTGAAAATAACTTTTACTCTTCTATTTTCAGCTCTACCTTCTAGTGTATCATTAGTAGCAACTGGATTTGTTTCACCATAACCAATAGCTTCTAAATTGTCTTTTTTAACATCTAAAGCGATTAATTCATTATAAATTGAAATTGCTCTCTTTTGAGATAATTTTAAGTTGTAAGAATCTTTACCTCTTGAATCAGTATATGCAGCAATAATTACTTTTTTATCAGAATCTTTTAAATAATTTGCAAAAGCATTTAATAAATTAGAATAGTCTTTAACCATTACATCAGAGTCTGATTTAAAATTGATTTTTAGTTCAATTGATTTAATACACCCATTCATATCAACTTTTGCATTTTTAGGAGTAGTTAAACATTTATCATTTTTATTATAAACACCATCTTTATCATCATCATAAAGAACAACTGGCATAATTTTCTTTTGTACTACTTTTTTAGGTTCTTCTTTTACAATAATTGGTTTACTTGCTTTTTCACCAAATGAAAATGCTAATCCAGCAGTATAAAGTAAGTTATTATCTCCATGATCTGTTTCAATTGTATGTCTTAGGTCAAATTTTAAAGCAGTTCTATCTGATAACTTATATTTATACCCTATACCATAGTTTCCAAATAATGAATTTTCATTTCTATTTTCAGTAGAAAAATTTTCAACTCCTGCACCTACTAAAGTATAAATTGAAGAAGAACTACTAATTGGATAATCTTTAATAACATTTACGAAAACTCTTAATACAGAAGTTTTATCATTTGAATTTTTAAAATCTACTTTTTTAATACTATTTAAAAAACCAATTTCTACTTGATCAATAAATGAATCTTCAACATTAACGCCTAGACTTAAACCAGCCTCAGGATAATTTCTTTCTAAATCTAAATTACCTTCTGTATATACGCCACCAACTAATAACGTTACTTCATTATTATATGAAGTATTTGCCGCTAATAACATAGAAGCACTTAAAATAGTCGAACTAATTATTTTTTTCATTATTTTTCCTTTTTTTTATTATAATAAAACAAAGCTTATAATATATTAAATTATTTGTATATTTAGTAATTTTAGAAGAAATATAAATTTAATTATCTTATCTTCATTGTTATTTTTTTATTACTGCACTTACTCTTCTATTGTACGCTCTACCTTCTTTTGTAAAATTACTAGCAATAGGATCTTGCTCTCCATAACCAATAGCTTTAAGTCTAGATTCATTAACATTTAATTTTATAAGTTCCTTAATTGTAGAATCAGCTCTTTTTTGCGAAAGTATTAAATTGTAGGGGTGACTACCTTTTGAGTCTGTATATGCTTTAATTATTACATTATAAGTAGGGTTGTCATTTAAGAATACTGCAAATTTAGTAAACTTATTTTTATATTTTTTATTGATCTTATCAGAATTACTTTCAAAATTAATTGCTAAATTAACCGATATAATACAACCAACATTATCAACTTTTGCACCATTTGGTGTATTTTTACACTGATCATATTCATTTAAAACTCCATCATTATCAATATCATTATTAACAATAATTTTTTCTTCAACAATTTTTTCAATAACTTCAGCTTTTACTACTTTTTCTTCTTCATATATTTTAAGAATTCTTGATCTTGGGACCGTTATTACTTTTGATCCAAAAGGAATAGAAATAGCTAAAACTAAAGATACATTGTCTTTTTCTCCACTTACTTTAAGTATATGTCTTAAATCAGCTTTTAAAATTCCATAATCATTAATTTTATGTTTATAACCAATTCCATAATCAGCAAATATGCCACCTTCATAATCATTTAATTCATTATTAACATGTTCATTTCCTAATCCAATTAAAGCAAAAAATGTTGAATCATCATTTTTACTTAAATTAAATATAGCATTTAAGGTAGTTCTCGTAATTTTTGTTTTTTCAGAAGTGTTTTTATATGAAGTGTTTTTTGATTGTAAATGCGATAGTTCAATCTGGTCAATAAAAGAATTCTTAAAGTTTTTACCAATAGCAAGACCAAAACTTAATTGCTTTTCTATTTTTGTGTCAAGTGTTTTGGTTACTGCACTAAGAAGTGAAATCTCATAATCTTTATTTTCAGCAACAATATTTGAGATTAAGATTAAAAATACAAATATAATTTTATACATAATAAACCTTTTTTTAGAAATAATAACATATATTATTTTAATATGTTATTATTTTCTTCTTAGTTTAGATAAATATTGTATTTACTGATTGATTATTATGAATTCTATGAATTGCTTCACCCATAATTGTAGCTGCTGTTAATACAGTGATTTTTGAATGATTTTGTTTTAAAGGAATAGTATCTGAGATTACTAATTCATCTAAATCTTCACTCTCTAAGTTTTTATATGCTTTTCCTGACAATACACCATGAGTACAACAAGCCATTACAGAAGTTGCCCCTTTAGCTTTTAATGCCGCTGCAGCTTTAACTAGTGTTCCAGCAGTATCAACCATATCATCAACTAAAATTACATCTTTACCTTTAACATCACCAATAATGTTCATAACTTCAGATTCATTTGCTTTTTCTCTTCTTTTATCAACAATTACTAATTCTAAACCTAGTTTTGAAGCATAAGATCTAGCTCTTGTAACTCCACCAATATCTGGACTAGCAATAATTGGATTTTTTAAGTTTTTCGCTTTAATATAATCTACAAATAAAATTGAACCAAATAAATTATCAGCAGGAATATTAAAGAAACCTTGGATTTGTGCAGCATGTAAATCAAGAGTAATAATTCTATTAATTCCAGCTTTTTCTAGTAAATCAGCAACTAGTTTTGCAGTAATAGGAACTCTTGGAGCTGCTTTTCTATCTTGTCTTGCGTAACCATAATAAGGTACAACAGCAGAAATAGATTTTGCACTTGATCTTTTAAATGCATCTATCATAATTAATAGTTCCATTAAATTATCATTTGTTGGTGCACATGTAGGTTGAATAATGTAAACATCTTCACCTCTTACACTTTCAGTAATTTGTACTGAAATTTCACCATCTGAAAATTGTTTAAGACTTGCGTCTCCAACTTCTACATTTAAATATTTACCAACTTTGTCTGCAAATTCTCTATTAGCTGTACCGCTGAACAGTTTAAAACCACCCATAAAATTCCTTTTATTTATTTATGTTTATCTGCGATTATAGCAAAAAAATGCTTGATTATTTTTATTTTGAGAATGTTTTTTGAATTATTATTAATTAGTATTATTTAAGTAGTATAATTTAGGATTAAAATCCTAAATTATGTTTGTTTTCGTTATTTATTGTTATTTTGTGCCAGTAATCCATGATGATCCAATTACTTGTTCACCTCTATAAAATACAGCCAATTGACCAGATGCAACACCAAATGATGGATTATCTAAAGTAATATTAGCAATTCCATTTTTTATTACAACTTTACAAGTAGCTGTTGGAGATCTATATCTTAGTTTAACTCCACATTCAAAGTCTGTTTCATCTGAATACATATTTAAGTCATTTGCAGTAACTTCATTTACTTCAAGAACTTCTTTTTTACCAACAACAATAGTATTATTTTTTGGATTTAATTCTTTTACAAAATGTGGCTCGTGAGCACCGTTTACAATAAATCCTCTTCGTTTACCAATTGTATAATGCATATAACCTTTATGAGAACCAACAACATTACCCTGGGTATCTAAAACTTTTCCTGGTAAATCAATATTTGCATGTTTTTTAATTACATCAGTATAAACAGTTTCCACAAAACAAATTTCTTGTGATTCATTTTTTTCAGTAATTTCTCTATAAACAGAAGAAAGAGTTGCGGCAAATTTTATAATATCTTCTTTTTTATAAGTACTTAAAGGAAACATCATATGTTTTAAAGCTGATTTGTCTACTTGCGATAAAAAGTAACTTTGATCTTTTGATTTATCATCAGCTTCATAAAGGAATTCACCATCAGTTTTTGCATAATGTCCAGTTGCTAAAAACTCACATCCCTTATCTTGTGCAAATTTAAGCATTGCACCAAATTTAATCTGTTTATTACATTTAACACATGGGTTTGGAGTAGTACCTTCTAAGTATGATTCTACAAAATAATCATAAATCTCAGCAGTAAATTTATCTGCTAAATCTAATACATGATATTTAATATTTAAAAACTTAGCTACATCTTCTATAAAACCTAAGTTTCTTTCATGGTAACCATCCTTTCTATTATGAAGTTTTAAATAAACACCTTCAACTTCGTAACCTTCTTTTTGTAACATGTATGCAGTAACTGATGAATCAATTCCTCCACTCATACCTACCATTACTTTTTTTTTCATTATTTATCCTTTTTAAGGGAATAGTAACTGCTTCTCTATTTTGCCAAAACTTATGGGGAATAATTAGTTTTTTAGTATTCACTTTTTTAGAAGCGAAAAATATTATATCTATATCCAGGGTTCTAGGCGCATCTTGAAAGGACCGCTTTATTCCATATCTTATTTTAAGCCTCTGTAATTATTTAAAAAAATCATTACGACCTAAATTAGTTTTAAGTGCGATTATAGCATTAAAAAAAGTATTTTACTCAAGAAAATAAAGTGTGGATTGACAAGGAGGGAAGGGGAAAATTATAAGTAAATCAAATAGTATTAATTTTTTTAACACTATTAATACTATTTTAGAAATTGTAGTTTGTTTATTTATTATAAAATCTTATTAGGAATATTCTAGTGTTTTTTTACTTAATATCATTGGAGATAGTAAACTATCTCCAATGTTTTTTAGAATTTATATCGTATTTTTAATTAAAATAATTACTTATAAATCCACCACCTAAACAAAACTCACCATCATATAAAACAAGACTTTGTCCAGAAGTAACAGCTCTTTGCGGCTTATCAAATTTAACTATAACTTTGTCATCATTAATTTCTATAACTGTACAAGCTTGTTTTTGTTGACGATAACGAACTTGTGCCATTAGTTTATCACCAATTTTAGCTGGTTCATCTAATACCCAGTGCATATGACTAGCTTCAACATTTTGGTTCATAAGTAAAGGATGATTAGTATCTTGCACAATTGTTAATGTATTATTTTCTAAGTCTTTTTTGGCTGCATACCATGGGTTATGTATGTGGTTAGCAGATTCTGTCTCTTTCATTCCACCAATACCAATACCTTTTCTCTGACCTAGTGTGTAACAAATAAGACCTTTATGTTTACCTATTACTTTTCCGCCTTCATCAATAATATCTCCAGGAATTGCTTTTAAATGTTGAGTAATAAATTCATCAAATTTTTGTTTACCAATAAAACATATACCAGTACTGTCTTTTTTATCACTTACAGGTAGGTTATGTGCTTTGGCTATTTCTCTAACTTCTTTTTTTGTAAGATCTGCTAAAGGAAACATAGCTTGTGATAGTTGTTTACTTGATAAAGCGTGTAAAAAGTAAGTTTGATCTTTTGTATCATCTTTAGGAGTTGATAATACATGACGATCATTATGCATTTCTATTTTTGCATAATGTCCAGTTGCAATCATATCAGCACCCATTTTTTTTGCTTCATTTAAAAATACAGTAAATTTAATCTCACGATTACAAAGAATATCTGGATTAGGAGTAAGACCTTTTTTTAAACCTTCTAAAAATACATCAAATACTTTAGTTCTGTATTCTTCTACAAAATCTATACCTTTTACTTCAATTCCTAATAACTTACCTACTTTAATAGCATCTTCAAATTCTATACGATTAGGACATTGACTACCTTTAATACCGTAGTCCCAATTTCGCATGAATAAGCCTGTTACTTCATATCCTTGCTGTTTTAACAGTAAGGCAGTAACAGAAGAATCAACACCACCAGACATACCTACAACAACTTTTTTTTTGTTCATTTTTTTACCTTTAACATTTCTTTTTCAAGAAATTATTTACAACCATTTGTTGTTTTATATATGTTTTAAAGGAATAGTCACTGACTCTCTATTTTGCCAAGATTTATGGGGAATAATTAGTTTTTTAGTATTCACTTTTTTTGAAGCAAAAAATATTATATCTATATCCAAGGTTCTGGGCGCATCTTGAAAGGACCGCTTTCTTCCATATCTAATTTCTAAGCTCTGCATATTTTTCAATAATTCTTTAGGGCTTAGATTAGTTTTAAGCGTGATTATACCATTTAAAAAGTCTTTTTGATCCAAGAAACCAAAAGCAGGATTTTGTAAAAGTGGTGAAGTTTGTAAAATATCAAATCTTGTATCTTGTATTAGACATAAAAGTAACTTATTAAAAGTCTGTTTCACATCACCAACATTTCCCCCAATTCCTAGGGTTACTTTATATCTTTTTGTACTTTTTATGTTTATAGTTCTTGGATAAGTACTAGAATAAAAAAGGATTAAATCTTTTGTTAGTTTTTTTTTCATATTTCTTTCTTAAATATAATCTTTAGTAGAGAACTAAAGATTATATTTTCTTAATTTTGTTTAAAAATATATTTTCACAATAGAGAAGTATTTACTTGTGTATATCTTATATAATTACAGCTCTTCCGTTTTCAATACAAACAGTATCTTCAATTCTAACTCCAAATTCACCAGGAAGATAAATACCAGGTTCAATTGTAAAAACCATATTTTCTTCAATTATTATTTCACTACTTCCATGTATAAATGGAAATTCATGTATATCTAAACCAACACCATGTCCAGTTGAATGAATATATTGTTTTCCATAACCAGCTTTTGTAATTACAGATCTTGTATAATTATCAACATCAGAAGCTTTATCACCAACTCTAATTTTAGAAATAGCGTTTCTTTGTGCTTTTAAAACAATATCGTAAATTTTTTGATGTTTTTTCTTTGTAAACTTTTGATCTCTTCCAAAATTAAAGTTCTCAAAATCAACATGTGAAGTAGATGTTCTATCTGAACAATATCTTTTATATTTAATACCTGCATCTACAAGTAATAAATCACCTTTTTGAAGTTTTGTTTTTGTAGGTAGAGCATGAGGTTTAGCAGCATTAGCATTAATACCAATAATTGGAGCAAAACTAGTATTATATAAAGCTTTGTGAGTCATTTTTTCATAAGCTTTAAAATATAAAGCTTTTTCATCTTTATTCTCACCCTTAGATCTAATATATTTAGCAAGTTGGGTAAACCCTTCTAATCCAATCTTCGCTGCTTTTTTTAACAAAAGTATTTCTTCATCGCTTTTAATCATTCTTTTTAATTGCGAGAATTTTTCTTTATTTTTAAATTCTGTTTTTACTTTTGAAGCAATTTTTAAATATAAAGCATGAGAAAAGTCATTTGCATCATAAATAATCTTTTTAACTTTATTTTTATTTAAAATCTTGATTGTTTCTTCAATTATATTAGAAGATTGAATAACTAAAGTACCTTTAGTAGCCGCTTTTGCTTCAATAGTATATCTAGCATCTGTTATAAAAATCTTGTCATTCCCTAATTGTAAAAAAATTACATTATCACATGAATAGCCACATTCATAGTATATTGCATTTTCATTTTTTAAAATAAAATTCTTCATGTTAGCCTTTTTGATATTAGATTAATTATAAATTAAATATAATCATAGCTTAAAAATATAAAAGGATAGATAATATGAAAATCGCAGTAATACAAGGTCCAAACCTTAATATGTTAGGTGTACGAGAACAAAATATTTATGGACCAATGACTTTAGATCAAATTCATGAACAAATGAAAGCTACAGCTGCACAAAATGGTGTTGAATTAGAATTTTTCCAATCAAACTTAGAAGGTGAAATTGTTGATAGAATTCAAGAATGTTTAGGTGAAACTGATGGTATTATTATTAATCCAGCAGCATATTCTCATACTTCAATTGCAATTAGAGATGCACTTCAAGCTGTATCTTTACCAACAGTAGAAGTACATATTTCAAATATTTACAAAAGAGAAGAATTTAGACAAACTTCAATTACAGCAGCAGCATCAACAGGTGTTATTACTGGATTTGGACCATTTGGTTATCATTTAGGTTTATTATCTTTAACTCAAATAATTTCTGAAATTAAAGCAATGGAAGAAGCTCAAGTAGCTCATGAATCTCAAAAGCCTCAAGAGCAAGCTCAAGCATAATGAAAATTTTAAAAGCATCATGGTTAATAACTTCTGATGATACTAGCAGCATTATAAAAGATGCTGCTATTGTATATAATGAAAAGATTATTGATTTAGGTACATATGAGTATATAAAAGAAAAATATAGTGAATTAGATGTAGAAGACTTAGGGGCTAACTCTGTACTTTTACCGGGGCTTATTAATTCACATGTTCATTTAGAGTTTTCAGCTAATACTACAACACTAGAATATGGTGATTTTATGAAATGGTTATATTCTGTTATTAAAAACAGAGAAACATTAGTAGAAAAAGCAAGTTCTGAATTAATTTCTAAAAAACTTAAACTAATGCTTAAAACTGGTACTACAACTATAGGTGCAATCTCGTCTTATTCATATGATTTAGATGCTTGTGTAAAAAGTTCTTTAAATACAGTATTCTTTACAGAAGTAATTGGATCAAAAATGGAAATGGCAGATACTTTATTTGCAGATTTTACATCAAGATTAAACCAAGCAAAAAAGAATAAGTCTAAAAACTTTATTCCTGCAATTGCGATACACTCACCTTATTCAGTTCATCCATTTTTAGTAAGAGAAGCTATTAATATAGCAAAAGAAGAAAACTTAGCTGTTTCTACACATTTTTTAGAATCAAAGGATGAATTAAAATGGTTAAATACAAGTACAGGTTCTTTTGTAGACTTTTTTAAGAATTTTTTACAACAAGATAAATCATTATGTCAGCCATTTGAGTTTTTAAATTGTTTTAAACATATAAATAATTTATCATTTACTCACTGTGTTGAAGCAAATGATGAAGAATTAGAACAAATTAAACAAATGGGTGGAATTATTAACCACTGTGTTACATCTAACAGATTATTAAATAATACAAAACTTAATTTAGATAAACTTTCAGTACCTTATTCAATTGGAACAGATGGTTTAAGCTCAAATAATTCTTTATCTATGTTTGATGAACTAAGAAATGTTTTATTAATGCATTCAGACAAAGATATTAATGTTTTTGCAAAAGACTTAATAAAAGCAGCTACTAAAAATGGTGCTTTAGCTTTGGGTCTAAATAAAGGTGTATTAGAAAAAGATTATGATTCTGATATTATAAGTATAACTTTACCTGATGAGGTTGAAAATGAAGAGTTTTTATGTACTCAGGTAATATTACATGCAAAATTAGCTAAAAAGATTATTATAGGAGGAACAAATGTTTAAATTTTTTAAATGGATTTTTACACCAATTACGTTTACTTTAGATTTTATTACTAAATATTTTAAAACAATCGTATTTTTAACAATAGTATATTATTTCACTGTAGGTATTGATGATAATACAGGTGAGAAAACTAATACTATTGCAAATTTACAAAAAATAGAATTATATGGTCCTATTATGAATGCAGATAAAGTATTAGAGAATATTGAATTAGCAAAAACTAATAAAAATATTAAAGGTGTTTTATTTGTAGTTAACTCACCAGGAGGAGCCGTTTCACCTTCTGTTGAATTAATGTATGCTATTAAAGAATTAAAAGAAATTAAACCTGTTGTTGCATATGCAGCTGGAACTATGGCTAGTGGTTCTTATTATGCTTCTATATATGCAAATAAAATATATGCAAACCCAGGTTCTATGATTGGTTCAATTGGAGTTATATTCCAAGGTGCTAATGTAGAAGAATTAATGCAAAAAATTGGTATTAAAACTCAAACTGTTAAAGTAGGATCTTATAAAGAAGCAGGAACTCCTACAAGGGCTTGGAATAATTATGAAAAAGCAGAACTAGATAAAGTAATCAATGATACATATGATATTTTTATTACTGATGTATCAAATGCTAGAGGACTTAAAAAATCTGATCATAAAATATATGCGGATGCTCATATATTTACTTCAAGACAGGCAAAAGTAGTTGGTTTAATTGATGAGGTAGGAAATATTACAGCAGCTAAAAAATACTTATATAAAATCTCAAAAGTAGAAAAACCATCTTGGAAAAAACAAGATAAATTTGATGCTTTTATGGATAAGTTAATTTCAGAAGTCGTAAGTGGTTTTTCTATTAATTTTCAAGGATCTTTAAAAGCTTATTAACTTAAAAGATTTAGATATAAAAAAGGGAGTTTACATATGTAAACTCCCTTTTTTAATGAGTAAAGAAAAAGATAAGTTATTAATCTAACTTATCTTTTTATATTATAAAGCAGATACTATTTTATAAGTATCATTAGCAATTACATATTCTTCATTTGTAGGAATTACAAATATTCTTGCAGCAGAAGAGTTTGTTGCAATATCTTTAGCAACGCTAGATCTTTTGTTGTTTTTAGTAGGATCTATAATTAAACCCATTCCATCTAATCCTGCACATACAATTTCTCTAATAAGTGCTGAGTTTTCACCAATACCACCTGTGAAACATAAAGCATCAATACCATCAAGAGCTGCCACATAAGCTCCAACATATTTTTTGATATTATAAGCTACCATTTCAACAGCTAATCTACACTTATCATCACCATTTTTCATACCTTCAAGAACTTCTCTTAAATCTGATGATTTTCCCGAAATTCCTAAAATACCTGATTTTTTATTCATAATGTCTAAAGTCTCATCAATACTAAGACCTTCTTGTGTCATCATATATGAAATAGCTCCTGCTCCAACATCACCAGCACGTGTTCCCATCATAAGACCTTGAACTGGAGTTAAACCCATAGATGTATCAATACATTTGCCATTTAATACAGCAGATACAGATGAACCGTTTCCTAAATGACATACAATAATTCTAGTATTGTGTTTTTTATCTAACATACCTTGAGCTTCATTTGAAACAAAAAAGTGGCTAGTTCCATGGAAACCATATTTTCTAATACCATGTTTTGAATATTGTTCATATGGTAATGGATACATATATGCATAATCAGGCATTGTTTGATGGAATGCTGTATCAAACACAGCGACATTTGGAATACCTGGCATTAGATCTTGACAAATTTCCATTCCCATAATATTGGCAGGATTGTGTAAAGGTGCTAAAGGAATAAGTTTTCTCATTTCTTCAATAACAATTGGTGTTACAATAGTTGATACTGAAAATTTCTCACCACCATGAACTGCTCTATGTCCAATAGCTTCAATTTTATTAATTGAAGCTATTACTGCACCTTCACCTTCGGTTAAAGTTTTAAGTACTAATTCAATAGCTTCTTTATGAGTTGGCATAGAAATTTCTTTTTTGATTTTTCCATCTTCTTTAAATTGATGTGTTAAAACACCATCAATACCAATTCTTTCACAAATTCCAACAGCTAAAACCTCTTTATTAATCGGGTTCATTAACTGATACTTTAACGACGAACTTCCTGCATTTAAAATGAAAACTAACATAAACATTCCTTTTATATTATTTGAAATTTAATCTTTAGTAAATAGCCAAGATACTAAAAACAACAGTCTTTAAATCCTTATTCTACTTGAGATGCAGTAATTGCAACTAAATTTGAAATATCTTCTACTGAACAACCTCTTGATAAATCATTTACTGGTTTATTTAAACCTTGAATAATTGGTCCATGAGCTGCAGCATGTGCAAATCTTTGAACTAATTTATATCCAATATTTCCAGCTTGTAAATCAGGAAAAATTAATATATTTGCTTGTCCTGCTACTTTTGAATCAGGAGCTTTCTTTTTAGCAATTGCAGCAACAATTGCAGCATCAGCTTGCATTTCACCATCAAAAGCAAAATCAACATTTCTCTCTTTTAAAATTTCAACAGCTTTTGTAACTTTATCAACCATTGGATGTTTTGCGCTTCCCATAGTAGAGAATGATAACATTGCAACTTTTGGTTCAATTCCAACAACATTTTTAGCAGTAGCAGCAGTAGAAGCTGCAATATCAGCTAACTGTTCGCTTGTAGGATCTGGTAATACAGCACAATCACCAAATAATAATAAACCGTTATCACCAAATTCTTTATCTTGTGTTTCCATAATAAAAGAAGAAGATACAGTTTTAATTCCAGGAGCTGTTTTAATAACTTGAATAGCTGCTCTTAAAACAGATGCAGTAGGAGAATTTGAACCAGCAACAACACCATGGGCATGTCCTAATCTAACCATCATACAAGCAAAAAATCTTGACTCAGTAGACATTATTTCTTTAGCGTCATCATAAGATAAACCTTTTTTTGCTCTTAATGCAACAAGTTCATTAGTATATTCTTCTAAAGAATCAGATGTTAATGGATCAATAATTACAGCACCTTCAATATTTGCACCAGCAGTTTTTGCATCAGCTAAAACTTTTTCTATGTTACCAATTAAAACAATTTTCGCAGTTTTTTCTTCTAGTACAATTTGCGCTGCTAATAATACTCTTTCATCTTCTGACTCTGGAAGTACGATTGTTCTTAATTCTTTTTTTGCATTTTCTTTGATTTTGTCTATTAAACTCATATTTTATTTCCTTTTGTATTTGTATTGAAATTAATTAATCAAACTTAAAATATAAACTTCTATATATAATTTTAGTAAATAATAGAAGAAATGTATATAATAATAGAGATTTAAATAATAAATAATGTAAGTGTGAAGAATAGTAATAGAATATTGACCTTTTTAAGGTGATAATTTTACTATTTTTATGCTTATGTACAAGAATTGTACATTAACAAAGGTGATTAAACCTTTGTTAATTTATATGTATCTCTTGCAATAACAAGTTCTTCATTTGTAGGAATAATGAAGATTTTAGTTTTAGAGTTATCAGTATTGATTTCTCTGTTTTCGCTATTTCTAACTTTATTTTTTTCTTTATCTAAAGAAATACCCATAAAGTCTAAACCTGAACATACTTTTTCTCTAATTAAATCAGCATTTTCACCAATTCCCGCTGTGAAACAAATTGCATCAACTCCACCTAAGATACCTGCATAAGAACAAATATATTTTTTAATTCTGTTACATTTCATATCAATTGCTAATAATGCTTTTTCATCACCATTAGTAGAAGCTTCAATAATTTCTCTTAAATCAGAAGAAATTCCAGAAATACCTAATAAACCAGATGATTTATTTAAGTAGTTAACTAACTGCTCAGCAGACATTTCTTTTTTCTCCATAAGGTAAGCTAAAACAGCAGGATCTAAATCACCAGATCTTGTACCCATAACTAAACCTTCTAAAGGACTTAATCCCATAGATGTATCAACTGATTTACCATCTTGAACAGCACAAATAGATGAACCATTTCCTAAGTGACAAACAATTACTTTTGAATTCTCTTTATTTAACATTTTTGATGCTTGATCAGAAACATAATAATGAGAAGTTCCATGGAAACCATATTTTCTTACACCATGATTTTTATAATCATCATATGGTAATGCATACATGAAAGCAGCTGGTTCCATAGTTTGGTGGAAAGCTGTATCAAATACTGCTACATTTGGTTTAGTAGGCATTAATTCTTTACAAATATTAATTCCAATAATGTGAGCTGGATTATGTAAAGGAGCTAAAGGAATTAAAGATTCTAATTTAGAAATTACATCATTATCGATAATTACAGATTCAGAAAAGAATTCTCCACCATGAACAACTCTGTGTCCAATTGAATCAATTTCTTCAATTGAATCAATAACTTTACCTTCGCCTTGAGTTAATGACTCAAGCACAATTGAAATTGCTTCTTTATGTGTTGGCATTGCAAGATCTTTTTTAATTTTAAGATCATTAGCTTCGTGAATTAATCTTCCATCAATTCCAATTCTCTCACATAGACCTGATGCCAAAACTTCTTGTGATTCTGGGTTCATTAATTGGTACTTTAATGAAGACGAACCAGCATTTAAAATAAATACTAACATGTATTATGTCCTTTTTATGTATAACTTTTTTTTTAGTATAATTTGTTATGATTTAAAACTTTATTAAATCTTGACTTTATGCATATTTTTTAGCTTTAAAAATATCAAAGAGGTCATAATTGTATCATTTAGAGCATCATGTTTTCCAAAATTTGGTATTTTTAAGTCGTCTAAAATTGTATTAAATCTTAAATCTACATTAGATTGAGGTATTTTTTCAATTTTGTAGTCATGATATATGGCTGATACTTCATAAGTTTTATTAGGTAAGTTTATACCAATAATATCTTTTAAATATTTATTTACCATCTTAATATCAAACTCTAAATAATAACCAACTAGTTTTTTATTGCCAACAAAATTAATAAAGTCTCTAATAACTTCATCTATATTCTCTGCATTTTGTACATCACATTCTCTAATATGGTGTATTTTTATTGAGTTCTCATCTAAATTCTTTTTTGGTTTAACAAATCGTTCAAATTTTTTACTTGATACTATTTTATTATCTTTTATTAAAACGGCAGCTATAGAAATAATGTCGTCTACTTTGGGATTTAAACCAGTAGTTTCACAGTCAAAACATATGTATTCATCTGTCTCATTTTCATCAAATAAATAAGAATAATTTTGATCTTTTAAATTCTTTTTATTAAAATAGTTTTTAACTTTTCTAAGCATAATTTAACTTATAATGAAGCTCTAGTTTTTTCTTTAATTTATTAACAATTTTAAAACTATCTTTTAATAAATCTTTTTGCATAGTATTTAAATTTTTTGGATTAATATAATTATTTATATGCCTAGCTTGATCTAATTTATCTAATCCCGATTGTAGTTTTATTGTTGATAAAAAGTTAAAAGCTTCTATTAATTCTTTTGAAAACTCATCTTCTAGAACTCCAATTTTTTCTAAAGCTTTAATTCTTTTAATAGTATTAGTTTTAAATAACTTATGTTCAAGGCTTAAAGATCTAATACCTTGAACCAAAATAAATATTCCACCTTTTTTAATATCAATTTCATTTGAATGTTTTTCATTTATATTATCTAATACAAAACCATCAAAAAATCCTAAAGGAACAGAAAAATCCATTATTACTTTTGCAAAATGCATATAAAAAGTTTGTGAAGTTGAACCTATTTTAAATATATATTCTTTTAATTCTTTTAGTAATTCTTTATTACCTGATACACATAAAGCATCATAGAAAATTGCTAAGTTCATAAAACTTTCAGCAGTTGGAGAAGTAATCCATGAAAATATTAAATCTTTAAACTCTTTTTGTGATCTACACCAATAAGGGTTTGATATCATAATATTGCCATCACACCTTGGATACCCAAAATCTACTAAAGTATCTATATATTTCTTAGTAAACTCTTCTATTTCTATTTTACTTAATGTACAGGAATCAGAAATTATTAAAGCATTGTCTTGATCAGTTTTAAGTACTTGTTCTCTTCTTCCTTCACTTCCCATAACTAGAAGGGCAGAATTAGAAATTAACTCAACAGGAGCTAAGATATGAAATAATTTATCTAAAACTCTTTTATTTAATTGAGATATTAAATTAGATATAAAATCAATTTTCACGCCTTTAGCATTTAAGGATTTAATGATTTTAATAAATGATTTAGAAGCTGACTTTAATTCTTCAACTGTATCTGCTTTATCAATTTCATTTGAAACTGAAAAAGTATTTGTTGCAAAAAATGAAGATAAAGATATTTGATCAATGATTCCAATGATCTCATTTTTATCATTTTTTACAACTAGTCTTTTAATCGAGTGTTTTGCCATAATTAATTGAGCATTAAATAAATAATCATTTTCATATACATAAATAAGCCCTGAATTAGAAATTTTACCAACTTCTTCCTCATAAGACATTCTATTTAAAATTACTTTTTCTCTAAAATCAGAATCAGTTACAATAAACATATTTTTGTTTTCATCTTCTAATAGTAGGGTAGGAACTTTTTCTCTTTTAATTATTTTGGCAGCTTCATAAATAGAAGTATTAAAAGGTACAATTACACTTTTATGAATTGTTGCATCTTTTACAGAAGCCAACATAATATTTGATAATTCTTTATTTTTTTCATTATGAATATTATTATTTAGTTTTTGAGAAATAGATTGAAAAAAGTAACTCTCTAAATCTTTATTTTCTCGTAATACTTTTATAAAAACATTTCTTGGAAGTACATAACAGATTGTTTCTTCCGCTGTTATATAATCATGTTTTGAATAATTCTCTAATAAAGACATTGCATCAAATATATCATTTGATGTATGAAGTGTATTTACTTCATCATCAGATTTTTCTTGTACAAGACCTTTTATTATAAAATATAAGAATTCAGGTTTTTGTGATTTTGTTTGAATTATTTCATCTTTTTTTAAATAAATAATATCAAGGTTTTTAGCAAAAATCTCAAGTTCATTTTTACTTAGTTTTTCAAAAGGGTGGATAGATTGTATAAAATTTTTAGCTTCATGTATTTCCATTTTTCTACCTTTTAGTATAAAAATCTCTTAGTACAAATGTAGTTAATTTAATTATGCAATTAAATACATTTAAACTAAAAAACTAAAGAGCTGGGCTCTTTAGTTTTAACTTATATATATTTAGTTTTCTAATGATCAACTGCACCATCAGAACCAAATCCAGTCTCAGCTCTAACTTTTTGAGCTTCGAATGCTTTGATTTCTTTTTTAGCACGTTCTGACTTATCAGTAATTGAGAAGTACCAAATTGAAAAGAACGCCACAGATACAGAGAATAATGCTGGATGTTTATAAGGGAAAATAGGATCTTCGAATCCTAAAACAGATACCCAAACAACAGGACCTAAAACAACAAGTCCAATAGCAGTTAATAATCCCATAAGTCCGCCAATAAATGCACCTCTAGTTGTTAATTTAGACCAATAAATTGATAAGAAAAGAATTGGGAAGTTAGCTGAAGCTGCAATAGCAAAAGCAAGACCAACCATGAAAGCAATATTTTGATGCTCAAATGCAATTCCTAGAACAACACCAACAACACCAATTACAATTACAGCTCTTTTAGAAACTTTCATTTCCATTTCTTCATTAGGTTTACCATTACAAATTACATTTGCATAAATATCATGAGATATTGCAGATGCTCCCGCTAAAGTAAGTCCTGAAACAACCGCTAAAATAGTAGCAAATGCAACAGCTGAAATAAATCCTAAGAAGATATCTCCACCAACAACATGTGATAAGTGAATAGCAGCCATATTATTTCCACCAAATAATTTACCATCTGTAAAGTATTGCATAGCATCAACATCACTTGAGTTTAAGAATACAATTGCACCTAAACCAATAACTGCAATAACAAGATAGAAGTAACCAATAAATGCAGTTGCATAAACAACAGATTTTCTAGCTTCTTTAGCATTTCCAACTGTGAAGAATCTCATTAATACATGAGGTAAACCAGCAGTTCCTAACATTAAAGCAAGTCCTAATGAAATAGCAGAAATAGGATCAGAAATAAATCCACCTGGTTCCATAATAGCTTGACCATCATTATGAACTTCTACAGCTTTAGTTGCTAAAAGAGTAAAATCAAAATTAAATTCTTTTAAAATCATAAATGCCATAAAAGTAACACCAGATAATAATAAAATAGCTTTAATAATTTGAACCCAAGTAGTTGCAAGCATACCACCAAAAGTTACATAAATAATCATCATTACACCAACAAGGATTACAGCATATTCATATTCAAGACCAAATAAGACTTGAATTAATTTCCCAGAACCAACCATTTGAGCAATTAAATATAAAGTAACAACTGATAATGAACCAAATGCTGCTAAAATTCTAATTTCTTTTTGACCTAGTCTAAATGCTGCAATATCAGCAAAAGTAAATTTACCTAAGTTTCTTAATTTCTCAGCCATTAAGAATAAAATAACAGGCCAACCAACTAAAAATCCTACTGCATAAACTAAACCATCATAACCTTTTAAATAAACTAAACCAGATAGTCCTAAAAAAGATGCAGCTGACATATAATCACCAGCAATAGCCATACCATTTTGGAAACCTGTAATTCCCCCACCAGCTGTATAAAAATCACTTGCTGATTTTGTTTTTTTAGCTGCCCAATAAGTAATTCCTAAAGTTGCGCCTATAAAAATAAAGAACATTATAATTGCAGGAATATTTATATCTCTTTGTGCTGCTTCAAATGTTGTATCACCACCAGCAAAGGCTGCAATTGTGAATAATGAAATTAATGATATAATTTTTAACATTATAATAAATCCTTTACGTCTTCTTTAACTTTGTTCGTTAAGTCTTCAAACTCACCATTTGCACGTCTTACATATATTAGAGTTGTAATAAAACTAATAATAATAATAGCGGCTGCTATTGGAAAAGCAATAGTCATTACACCATCTCCAATTCTCGTTCCTAAAAGTGTAGGTTCGAATGCAATTGTTAATATAAATGCATAAAACATTACTAATACAAAAATAGAAAGTTTTATAGAAAAACTATTTCTTTTTTTTATCAGTTCTTGATAACTTGGATTAGCTTTGATTTTTTCAACTAATTCATCATTCATGATAATTCCTTTTATAAATTTCTAATGAAGAAATATGACTCTTCTTTTTTTAGATCTTTATTAATTATACTTATAATTAATAATAAGTAGGACTGAAAAAATAATATATGCAACTTTGCTATTTTACTGCTATTTTAAGTAACTTAATGAAACATAGTACATAGCATTAAAATAGCATTTTTAAGAAGTGTAAAAAGTAGTTTTTGTAGGAGTCATTTTTTTAAGCTTTAAAAACATCATGGCTGTCATTATTGCATCATTTAAAGCATCATGTTTCCCTAATTCAGGGATATCTAGGTTTTTCATAATAGTGTCAAATTTTAAATCAATAAATTCGTATTCTGTTGTCTTTTTTTTTGTTCTATAATACATTGATGAAACTTCAATTGACTCATTTGGTAACTTTATACCTAAATAATCTTTAGTATATCGTGAAATAATCTTAATATCAAAATTTATATAGTAACCAATAATAGGTCGAGATCCTATAAAATTAAGAAGTTCATAAATAGATTCTTTAGGGTCTTTTGCATTTTCTAAATCAATTGGACGTATGTGATGAATTTTAATAGATTCTTTTTTATTATTGTTTTTAGATTTTAAAAAAACATTAAATGTTTTTCTCATAATGATTTTATTATCTCTTATTAAAACAGCAGCAATAGATAATATTTCATCTTTTTTAGTATTTAAACCTGTTGTTTCGCAATCTAAAGATATATATTCACCTTCTATATATTCATCAAATAAGAATAAAAACTCCTTATCTTTTAATTTACTCTTTTGCCATTTAATCATTAAGTTTTTAAACATTATAAAATCATTTCAATTCTTAAAACATATGAAATAA
>JABSON010000040.1 GCA_013215915.1 Campylobacteraceae bacterium
GATTAAACTCTTGTTTTTTCTTGTTTTCTTTTCTTTTGTAATGAAATAATCTAAGTTATCAGAAAAATATATTAAATAATCAGATATATAATCTCTTGTCTCTATAAATATATTCTGATTAACATTTTTTTCCATATCATTTGCATGTATCTGTAAGTATAGAAATAAAAGGAGCAGTATTTTAAATAGTTTTTTAAACATTTTAGTATCCTCTATATTGAGAATATTATAAAATAACTTATTTACTTATTTATATATAGAATAATAATAATTTTAAAAGTTTTTTTTAAGAGAAAATTAGGCATAAAAAAACCCCAACAAAGGGGCCTTTTATATCGGAATTATACCGAATGATAGAAGGAAGTAGACTACAGTCTTGCTTCGTATCTTCTAAGCATGTATAATTTTTTAAGAGCTTTTTTCTTAGCATTAATTTTTTGTTTTTTACGTATTTCAGTATTAGGTTCAAAAAATCTTCTAGCTCGAGTTTCAGTAACAATAAGATTTCTATCACATTGTTTTTTAAATCGTCTATAAGCTTCGTCAAAAGATTCGCTTTCTTTTACTTTAATTCCGGGCACTATCATCACCCACTTTCTTTTCTAGATTTTGCAAACACATTATAATTAAAGTTTACTTAATTTTAATTTAATTTAAACAAGGATATAATGCAAATTACAAAGATAATAGAATATTGAAGGTTTTGAATGAAATTAACGCATTTAGATGAAAATGATAGACCAAAAATGGTTGATGTAAGTGAAAAGAACGAGACTACAAGAGTAGCTGTTGCTTCAGGACAGATATCTATGTCTCAAGATGCATACGACGCTATTATAGCTAACAAAACAAAAAAAGGACCGGTTATTCAAACAGCAGTGATTGCAGCTATAATGGCTGTTAAAAAGACTTCTGAGTTGATTCCTATGTGTCATCCTTTACTTTTATCAGGAATTAACTGTGATATTGAAGAATTACCAGCATTACCTGGTTTTAAACTTTATGTTACTGCTAAGTTAAAAGGACAAACAGGTGTAGAGATGGAAGCCCTAACAGGAACTTCTATAGGATTATTAACTATATATGATATGGTTAAAGCAATTGACAAATCAATGGTTATTTCTTCTGTTCAATTAGAAGAAAAATCAGGTGGGAAAAGTGGAGATTTTAAAAGATAATGGTAGATTTAAATAAAGAAAAATTAGTATTAGATTATCCTTGTAAATGGATGTATACTATAGTTATATTAGAAACATCAAATGCAAAAGAAATTGTAAAAGAAGTATTTGGAGATAGAGATCATAATGTGAAAGCGTCAAAAGTTAGTAAAAAAGGTAAGTTTAAATCTTTTTCTATAGATTTAATAGTTCATAATGATGATGATAGAAAAACATTGTTCGAACTTTTAGGTAATAATGTTCATATTAAAATGGTTTTATAAGAAATAATTTTATACAATACATTCAATGAATAGAAGAAACTTCTTAAAACAAAGTAATAAACTGGCTATTGGTGCAATAGTTACTGGACTTAATGCTAAAGCAATCATTACTTCACCTGAATTAATGGTGCCCAGTGACTCGATAATAACTTCTCTTAAAGAAATTCATAAAGATGTCTTTTTGCCTTCTTTATATAGAACTCCTCTCGATAGTGTAAGAAAAAAACTTAAATTAGTTCAAAGACATGTAGGTTATGGTAATTTTAATATATTATCATTTGATGATATGTTATTTATTGCTAGAAACTACTCTAAAATTGGTAAATTCTCAAAACTTGAACTTGAATTTATAGAATCTATTTTTTATTATGATCCTAGTGTACATGGATTTTATGGAGATAGAATAACATTATCGATAACTGAAAAGATTTATAAAAAAGCTTTATATAAAGTTCCTCATTCAGGACACTATGTATATAGAGGTAAAACTCTTGAAGCCTATAATCATATGAAAAAAGATATAGGTGACTCAATAATTTTGACCTCAGGCGTTAGATCTGTTGTAAAACAATTAAAACTATTTGTTGATAAACTATATTCAGTAAAAGCTAACTTAAGTCTAGCTTCTAGATCAATAGCTCCTCCTGCATTTACTTATCACTCTATTGGAGATTTTGATATTGGTAAAAAAGGTTTTGGTTATGCAAACTTTACTTCTAGGTTTGCTTTAACTGATGAATTCTTTCGAATGAAAAAACTTACTTACATAGATATGAGATATACTGTTAATAATAAAGATGGAGTTAGATATGAACCTTGGCACATTAAGATTGTTTAAATATATTATATTATTTTCTCTTTTGAGTACTTTTTTAAGTGCTCATAGTTTAAGACCTTTTGATTTATTTAAAAAAGGAATAGAAGATAATAATACACTTTTAGTTATTGGTGGAATCCAAGGTGATGAACCTGGTGGATTCATGTCTGCTTCTTTAATTGTTAGCCATTATACAATCACAAAAGGTTCTGTTTGGGTTGTTCCAAATTTAAACTTTGATTCAATAATTACAAGGTCTCGTGGTAGATTTGGTGACATGAATAGAAAATTCTCAAAACTCTCAAAAAAAGATCCTGATTACGATAATGTAGAAGCTATTAAAAAACTTATACTTGCTGATAATGTAAAAATGATTGTAAATCTTCATGATGGAAGTGGATTTTATAGAAAAAAATATATAGATAAAAATCATTCACCATATAAATGGGGACAAAGTTCTATTATTGACCAAAACAATATTGATGTTGATAAATATAGTAATTTATACGATATATCTAAAAAAGTATGTGATTCTATCAATAAAAATTTATTAAAGAAACAACACTCTTATCAAGTTAGAAATACAAAAACAAAAGATGGCGATATCGAAATGGAGAGATCTTTAACATATTTTGCTATTAATAGAGGAAAAGCAGCTTTTGCAAATGAAGCTAGTAAAGCTCTTCCTGTGCATCAAAGAACATATTATCATTTACTTGCCCTTGAAAAATATATGGATATTATGGGAATAGAGTATGAAAGAAAATTCACTCTAAAAGAAAAAGAATTAAAAAATGTTATTGATAACGACATTTACATCTCTTTTTATGATAATAAAATTAACTTACCTTTATCAAGAATCAGAAATACTATTAAATATTTTCCTTTAAATAAAAAACAAATCATGGATTTTAAAGCATCTAATCCTTTAATGGTAGTTTTGAAAAAGAAAAATGTATATGCTATTCATTATGGAAATAGAAGAGTTACAAGATTATTCCCTGATTATTTGGAAATGTCAGATATTAATGAAAATATTAAAGTAAAAATTGATGGTATTTTAAAAGAAGTAAAAATTGGTTCATTATTAGAAGTGCGAAAAAACTTTTATATTTATCCTTCAAAAGATTTAAGAGTTAATGTAATTGGTTTCTCAAAAAAGTATAGAAAAAATGAAGCTGGTTTAGTAATTTCTAAAAAACAAATCAGAAAAAGATTTTCTTTAGATAAAAATGGAAAGATTTATAGAATAGAATTTTATAAGGGTAAAAAGTTTGCAGGTATGTTATTAGTTAAATTTGATAAAAATATCAAATTTGCTTTAAATACAAATGAGTTTTTTAAAAATAAGATATAGATAGCTTAAAGCTATCTACATAATTCGTTTTTAATTTTTTCTTGATTAAGTTTTTTAATTAAAGCTTTGTTTATTTCTTCAACTCTTGACTCTTCAACTCTAATTTCTAAAGCAATTTCAGCGTCAGAGTGACCTAACTCTTTAGAAGTAAGAACTTTATATTCTTTTTTTGTTAATTTTCTTTTTAAAATTTCAATTAAATGGTCTTCACCTTTTAATTCTCCAACTAATTTTTCTATGTGTTTTTGTATAGTTTTTGTGTAATTCATGTTTATCCTTTTATCCAATTATCTAATGTTTTAATATCTTTATGAGATGTTAAATCCAGGTGACAAGGTGAAATTGATACATAATGATCTTTTATTGCTTCAAAATCACAATCTTTGTTTTCACTGCTTTTCCACAGTAATGGATGTAGTCCAATCCAGTAGTATTCTTCGCCTCTTGGGTTAACATGTCTATGAGTATCATTTCCATACTCTCTATGTCCAACTTTAGTAATTTTAATACCCTTACAATCTTTAGGGTCTACTTGCGGTATATTAACATTTAAAAACTTTCTACTTCCTAATGGGAAGTCATTATTGAATATTTTCTTAGTTAAATTAACAATTGTTTCTTTTGCAAGGGCAAAATCAAAGCCAGTTTTTAGACTTTTATAGTTATCTGTAAATACTTGAGATATTGCAATTGCAGGAATGTTTTGTAATACAGCTTCCATAGCAGCAGCAGCTGTTCCTGAATATGTAATATCTTCACCCATATTTGAACCAATATTTATTCCTGAAATTACTAAATCAGGTTTAAAATCGTCTTTAAATAGATTATTTAAAGATACAAATATACAATCAGTTGGGCTTCCATTTTCCATTTTGTAATAATCATCATCTACACTTATCATTCGTAGAGGTTTATCTAAAGTAAGACTATGTCCACAAGCTGATTTATTAATTGCAGGTGCAACAACTGTAATCTTTGCAAGTGGTCTTAGAGCCTCAACTAAAGCTTTAATTCCTAAAGCATCAAATCCATCATCATTTGTTATTAATATATGTTTCATTCTACTATATACGCTCCATTTAGTGATTTAATTAGATTTATTATATTTGAATGTACTTTAAAACCTGTATCTAATTCTATATCACCAAGTTTTGACTTAATTAGAATTTTTAATTCACGTCTTCCTTGATTATGAGCTACAATTTCAAATAAATCATACATAATTTTTTCATTATAAGAAAACTCAACTGCAATACATAAAGGTGGTTCAGCAAGAATTTTGGCTTTAACTTTTAGTTTTTCTTTTCGTGCATCTTTTAATGATTCAATTTTTCTTAGAGCTATTCTTGTAAACATTTCATCTTTAGTAACTTTTACTTTAAATGCTAAAGGTTCATCAAGATCAAAATCTTCTCTTAATTCTTTAATTTTATCTTCAAACATCATAAGTTCAATATTTCCATGTAAATCCATTAGAGTTACAATAGCAAACTTATTACCTTTTTTAGAAATTCTTTCATTAATAGTTTCAACTTTTCCTACAAATAAAGCTTCACTACCATCTGCAATTTCATCAATTTCAGAAGAAAGTGTATATTTAATTTGAGATAACTGTTCTCTATATTCATCTAAAGGATGTCCTGAAACATAAAAACCTAAAGAAGCTTTTTCAAATTCTAGAATTTCTTTAGGAGAATATTCTTCTAAAGGTTCTAAATTAATTTCCATTTTAGTAATTTCTTCATCATCACCAAATAATGAACCAACTGCTTGTTTTTTAGCTAACATAGATTTTTTAACAGTTTCAGATATAAGCTCGATTTGTTCTATCATAGCTCGTCTAGAGTTTCCAAATGCATCAAATGCACCTGATTTTGTTAAGGCTTCTATAACTCTTTTATTTACTTTACTACCATCAATTCTTGAAATAAAATCGGATAAATCTTTAAACTCTCCACCTTCATTTCTTGTTTGAATAATAGAATTAATAGCAACATCTCCAGCACCTTTTAATGCGCCCATACCAAACATTACTACTTCTTTTTTATCAATTTGAATAGCTGAAAAAACTAAAAATGATTTATTAATATCAGGTGGAAATAGTTCAATATCAAGCCGTTTTACTTCATCTACATATTTTACAACTTTATCAGTATTATCTTTTTCAAGTGTTAATAAAGCAGCCATAAATTCTGTTGGATAATAATTTTTTAAATATGAAGTATAAAAAGTAACCATGGCATAAGCAGCAGAGTGAGATTTATTGAATCCATAACCTGCAAATTTTACAATTAAATCAAATAATTCTTCACAGTGTTCTTTAACATATCCTTTTTTAACTCCACCAAGTGCGAACTCGCCTTTAAGCCTATCCATTTCTTCTTTAATTTTTTTACCCATAGCACGACGAACCAGGTCAGCTCCACCAAGTGAAAATCCACCAATAGTTTGTACAATTTGCATAACTTGCTCTTGATAAACAATTACACCATACGTTGGTTCTAGAATTGGAGTTAAAGGTTCAGTAAATTCATCATAAAAATAATCAATTTTAGCACGACCATGTTTTCTGTCAATAAAGTCATCAAGCATTCCAGATTCCATTGGACCTGGTCTATATAATGCTAATACGGCAATAATATCTTCAAAATTATCTGGTTTTAATCTTTTACAAAGATCTTGCATACCATCTGACTCAATTTGGAATAAACCAATAGTATTTCCAGTTTGAATTAAATCATAAACACCTTTATCATTTACATCAGCTCGAATAAAGTCAATTCTTTTTCCATATCGTTTTTCAACAAGTTTATTAGCTTCTTCAATTACAGTTAGGGTTTTTAGACCCAGGAAATCGAATTTAATTAAATCCACATCTTCTACATACTTACCATTATATTGAGTAGCAAGAGTATCAAGTCCTGAGGGTTTAAATAAAGGAGTTTTATTCCATAAAGGTTCATTTGAAATAACAACACCAGCTGCATGTGTTCCTGCATTTCTATTAAGACCTTCTAAAGCAAGTGCTAGTGTCCAAACTCTTTGAGCTTGTGGATCACTATCACATAATTCTTTGATTTTTGGCTCTTTTTCATAAGAGTCAGTAAGATTTATACCTAATTCATCAGGAATTAGTTTAGCCATAGCATCAGCTTTTGAATAAGGCATATCAAGAACTCTTGCTACATCTCTAATCACACCTTTTGCTAAAAGTTTTCCAAAAGTAATAATTTGTGCAACATTGGCTCGTCCATATTTTTGAACAACATAATCAATAATTTCACCACGTCTAGCTTGACAGAAATCCATATCAATATCTGGCATTGATATTCTTTCAGGGTTTAAGAATCGCTCAAATAACAAACCGTAAGGCATAGGATCAATATCTGTAATTTCAAGTGAGAATGCAACTAAAGATCCAGCTGCTGAACCCCGTCCAGGACCTACTGGAATTTTCATTTCTTTTGCAACTATTACGAAATCCCAAACAATTAGCATATATCCTGGGAATTTCATATTATTAATAATGTCAATTTCTACTTGTAATCTATCTTTATATTCTTGATGTTTTTCTTCTTTTACAATTTCAAGACGTTTTTCTAAACCTCTCCAACACTCATCAATAAATAAAATTTTATCATTCTCAAGTGAGTATTCTACTTCTGGTTCTGGTAATACAAGAGAATGAACTTCTGCTTTATCTCTTGTGAATTTAAAGTTAGGAGGAGTAGGATTTCCTAATTTAATTGTTAAATTACATTTATCAGCAATTTCTTGAGTATGATGAATTGCTTCTGGAATATCAGCATAAATTTCAGCAATTTGAGCAGGTGTTTTTAAATAAAATTCATGAACTGAATGTCTTAATCTATTAGGATCATCAAAAAGTTTATTCATTGCAATACACATGAAAGCTTCATGTGCTTCTGCATCTTTTTGTTCAGAATAATGAGTATCATTAGTTGCAACTATTTTAATTCCAGTTTCGTGTGCAATTCTTAATAAAGGATCATCAATATAATGTTGATCAGGAATACCATGACGCATAATTTCTAAATAAAAATCATCACCAAAAATATCTTTATATTCTAGAGCAACTTCTTTTGCTCGATCATATCCTTTTGCACCATTTTTTACATTTCTCTCATTTTTAAGATTTAAATGCCAAGATACTTCCCCTTGTAGACAAGCAGCAGTACATACAAGCCCTTCAGAGTGTTCACGTAAAAGTTTTTTATTAATTCTAGGGTAATAATAAAAACCATGCATATAAGCTTGTGAGCTTAAGAACATTAAGTTTTTATATCCTATTTCATTTTTCGCATATAAACATAAATGGAATCTTTGTCTTGTAGATTTATCATTAATTTCATCAGCATTATGAATATAAGCTTCCATCCCAATAATTGGTTTTACCCCAACAGCATTCATTGCATTATAAAAGTCAATTGCACCAAACATATTTCCATGATCGGTCATAGCAACAGAAGTCATTCCCATTTCTTTAACTTTTTTTGCTAATACTTTAATTTTATTAGCGCCATCAAGAAGAGAGTACTCAGTATGTAAATGTAAATGCGTAAATTGAGGTATGTCTGACATTATTTATCTTTATAGAAAATTTGTATTATATTACGCGATTATAGCTAAGTAAAATTAAATACAAACACTCAATAAAAAAGAGTTTATTTTACAAGCTATAATTTATATTCTTTTATGAAAAGTTTTAATTGTATTTGAGCTTGTGTGTATCCTAAATTATAACATTCATCAAGATTATTAAAAGATAAAAGTTTAAATTGTCTAAGAGCTAAATGGCTTAAATAATAATCACTATGTTGTATTGAATAAGTAATATTTTTATGTAAATCCTTAAATATTCTTTTTTTAATAAACTTTATAGGATTTAAATTAATTTTATTACTTCTTTTTTTTCTAGGCATCACATCAAAAGACAAAATCTTATAATCTTTATTAATAAAAGGTTTGACCGGAATATTATCAATTAATCCTCCATCAATTAAAGACATACCATGATATGTTATTGGTTTAAAAAATGGTATTAAAGCAGAAGATGCCATACATAAATTTATTATATTACCTTTATTAAAATAATGCATTTGTTTATGTTTTATATCGTAAGCATTAATAAATACAGGTTTTTTTATATCTTCAATGTTTTCATAAGGAAATAAGTCTTTAATTATTGATTTATTTGTATCAATTCTCATTAAACCTTTTTTAAAATAGTTAAATTTTATAAGTTTTTTAATTTCTTTTGATTTGAAAATTTTTAAAATATCATCAGCTTTTACGCCAGAAGCATGGGAACATGAAATTATACTTCCAATAGAAGTTCCAGAATAAGCAGCTATATTTATCTTCTCTTCTTCTAAAAATTTCAAAGCACCTAAATGGAAAGCACCTTTTGCACCACCACCACTTAAAACTAAAGCTAAGTTCATATTTCCCCTTTATTTAATTATAGATAAATAAACTTAAGGTCTAATATCAATAATTAAATACAATTAATGTATTCTTTAGTTACTTTTCAAGAGTTTATAAGTAACATTTAAATAAAATCTATTTAACTATGACTAAAGGGATCTACATGTTCAAATTAATAAAACAACTTTTTTTAGCGTCTTTACTTTCAACTTTGGCTTTTTCTCTTTCAAGTGCAGAAAATATATCTTCAAAAAAAGATAATATTGAAAAAGATATAGAACGAGAAATAAATAAAGTAAAAACTGCAAAAATTAGAATGAGAGTTGCAAAAGATATGGAAGAAAATGTTAGTACTCAAACTACATTGGAACACACTATATCTTCTTTAGCTACACAGATGATGCAAAACAACAAATTTAATACAAATAGACCAGTATTAATTACTTCTTTTGTAAAACTACATAATCTAAAAGAAACTACTGAGTTCGGTCGACTTTTAAGCGAAAGTTTAATTAATGATTTATCAAATAGAAATTTTAATATTATAGAGTTTCGTGGACAAATAGGTGTTTCAATTAATAAAGAAGGTGAGTATTTTTTATCTAGAAATACTAATAAGATTAAAAGTCAAATTGAAAATACTTTTATTGTTGTAGGTACATATTCAAGACAATATGGAAAAATTATGATTAATGCAAGAGTTATTGATAATGGGAGTGGTAGGATTATTACTTCTGCAAGAGCTACATATAAACATGGAAAAAGAAATGATTGTGTGATTTTTAATGATTGTAAACCACCAAGAACTATCAGAATTGTAAAAGAATAAACTTTATGAACTTAAATAGAATAAGTGTTAAAAATATATTATTAAACTTAAGTCTTATAATTATGTTAAGTTCTTGTGCTCTGTATAATAGATATATTGAAAGTACTGATTTTCAAGTACTTTCAAAAAATCTTGTAAATGAATCAATTGAAAAAATGAAAAAGAATTTACTAGATGATGAAATTGTTTTAGTTTCAGATTTTGTTAATTTATCAAGATTAGAAAACCCTTCTAAATTAGGGTTTTTATTATCTGACTCTTTAAAACATGAATTATCTTCAAAGAATATAATAATTAGACAGGTTGAATTTGGGCGTGATTTTACTATCGGACAGCATGGTTTTAAAATGCTTACAAGAGAACAAAATGATATTAATAAAAATATAGTTGATTCAATTACATATGCACTAGTAGGAACTTATATGATTACAAATAAGAAACTTATTCTTTTTGTTAAGTTAATTGATGTTCAAACAGGATATATTTTATCTTCATCACAAGAAGAAACTATTTTAACAAAAGAAATTATAGACTTAGAAAAAGTTCCTAGAAATAATTATACTTATCAACCTTTAGTTTTATAAGATAATATTTCTTGGATTAAGAATTGAGTTGTACATCTACCTCTAAACTCATTCTTATTTAAAGAGACAATTAAAGATATGATATTACCTTCAACTTTTGTTTCTCCAAACATAATAGCTTCATAATAAAAACCATCTGACTCCAAATGCAGTTTTAAGTGGTTTTTTTCTCGACCAAATAACTCTTTTTTTATTATATTTGCATCTGTAATAGTAAATATTGGTTTTAAATTTTCTTGACCATAAGGTTCATGCTGCTCTATAAGATTTAAAAAGTCCATATCAACAGATTGAACATTTAATTCACCAATAGTTTTGGCATTAATATATAAAGCTTCATCGCTAGATTCTAAAAATTTATTTAAATTTCTAGAAAACTCTTCTAAGTTTTCAGCTTTTAGTGCCATTCCCGCAGCATTCTTATGTCCACCAAAACCTAATAACAGCTCTGATGTAGAAGAAATCATAGTATGCAAGTTAATATTAGAATTTGCTCTCGCACTACCTTTTGCAATACCATTTTCACCCACACAAAATACAAATGCTGGTCTTTTAAAAGCATGGCAAAGTTTTGAAGCTACAATACCTATTACACCTTCATGCCAGTTTTCATTCCAAACAACAATAACTTTATCATCTTTGTTAATTGAATTCATAGCAGCAGTGGTAATGTGGTTTTGAATAGTTTTTCTAGACTCATTTAATTCATTTAAATAATCTAAATTATTTTGAGCAGAAAAATTATCTTTTGATAATAAAAACTCTAAAGCAATAGAAGCATCTTCTAATCTTCCAGCAGAATTAAGTTTTGGGGCTATAAAAAATCCAATATCATCAGAAGTATAAATTTGTTTTGATAAAGATTCTTTTAATTGTACAATAGCTGGTCGTGTAGACTTTTTAAACATTTGTAGACCATATTTAACCATTGTATAGTTTAAACTCGTCATTGGCATTATATCAGCAACAATAGCTATACACAAGATATCCATAAACTGAGTCATTGAAATATCAAGTTCTAATTCTTTTTTTATTGCTGCACAAAAATACCAAGCAATTTGAGCTCCACAAATTTCTTTAAAAGGAAAAGTACAGTCTTTTTGTTTTGTATTAATAATAGCTAGAGCGTGAGGAATCTTTTCACCAACAGTATGATGATCAGTAATAATTAAATCAATATTCTTTTTTTCTAATAAAAGTGAAGCTTCATAAGCAGAAATACCATTATCAACAGTAATTACTAGGCCTTTATCTATTTCATCAACAATTTTAGGAGATAAACCATAACCATGTTTAAATCTATTTGGAATAATATAATTTACAGGATAGTTTATTTTACGAAAGAAATCTACCATTATTGTTGTTGAAACTACTCCATCAACGTCATAATCTCCAACAATAGTAATTTGTTCTTTATTTTGAATTGCTAATTTTACTCTAGCAGTTGCTTTTTTGATATCTTTAAATGAGTCTGGTTTAGGCATATTAGCAAGTTTTGAATAAGGATTATTCAAATGCCTTGCTAATAATAGTTTTTCAAGAGTATCTCTTGTAATCTTTTCCATTATTTGTTTTTAATTGCTTCTTTTACAAAATCTAAAATAATAGCATTTGGATTTTCTAATCTTGAAGTAAATTCAGGATGGAATTGAACTCCAACAAACCAAGGATGATCTTCAATTTCAACAGTTTCAATTAAACCATTAGATTCACCAGAAACAATCATTCCTGCTTTTTCTAAATCAGCTTTATATGCTGGATTAGCTTCATATCTATGTCTATGTCTTTCAAAATAAGTTTCATTCTTACCATAAGCAGCTTGAATTTTTGAACCTTCTTTTGGATTAAATGGATATTCACCTAGTCTCATAGTTCCACCCATTGGTGATTCTTGAGTTCTAATTTGAGTAGCTCCATTTTGATCTAAGAATTCATCAATTAAATAAATTAATGGGTTTTTAGTATTTTCATCAAATTCAACTGAGTTAGCATCTTCTAAACCTAGAACATTTCTAGCAAATTCTACTACAGCTAATTGCATACCTAAACAAATTCCTAAATAAGGGATTTTATTTTCTCTTGCATATTTAATAGCAGTAATTTTACCTTCAACACCTCTGTGTCCAAAACCACCAGCAACTAGTACAGCATCGCTATTTCCAATAATATCATAAGCACCAACATCTTCTATTCTCTCAGAATCACACCAGTTAATATTAACTTTAGTATTAGTATGTGCACCTGCGTGAATTAAAGCTTCAGTTAAAGATTTATAAGATTCTTTAAGTTCTAAATATTTTCCTACAAAAGCAATAGTAACTTCTGATTGAGGAACTAAAATATTTTTAACTAAATTATCCCATTTCGCCATATCTGGTTTAATAGAAATATTAAAATGATCAGCTAAAGGAGTTAAAATTCCTTCTCTAATAAAGTTTAATGGAACTTGATAAATTGAATTAGCATCACTAGCTTCAATAATTGCATTTAAATCAACATCACATGACATTGCAAGTTTTTTCTTTAATGATTTTGGTAATGGTTGTTCTGTTCTACAAACTAACATATGTGGAGTAATACCAATTCTTCTTAGTTCTTGAACTGAATGCTGAGTAGGTTTAGTTTTTAACTCACCTGCTGCTTTAATAAATGGAATTAAAGATACATGAATATTCATAGTTCTTGTTTTTTCTAATTCAAATCTAATTTCTCTAATTGCTTCCATAAAAGGTAAACCTTCTATATCACCAACAGTTCCACCAAGTTCAACAATTAAAAAATCTTTATCATCACAAGCTGCAAAAATTCTATCTTTAATTTCATCAACAACATGAGGAATTACTTGAATAGTTTTACCTAAGTAACCACCTTGTCTTTCCCTTTTAATTACAGAAGAGTAAACTTGACCAGTAGTGAAGTTATTTTTTGCACTTAAAGTAACATCAATAAATCTTTCGTAGTTACCTACATCTAAATCTGTTTCAGCACCATCTGCAGTAACAAATACTTCACCGTGTTCTAATGGACTCATTGTTCCTGGATCAACATTTAAATATGGGTCAATTTTTAACATTGAAACTTGGTAACCTGATTGTTTTAAAATTGTAGCAACTGATGCAGAAGTGATTCCTTTACCTAAAGAACTCAATACTCCACCTGTTACAAAAATGAATTTTGTCATTGTGCTTACTCCGTATTTTTTTTATCTTCTTAAAACTGCTTCACTTTAATGCAAAGTATACTTATGTTTTATATATTTCGCGATTATATCCAAATTTTGATTATAAGGGAATAGATTATAATTTATTTTAGGGTTAATAAAGAAATAAACCCTAATTTATTATTTTTTCTAAATAAATAATTTTATTTTATTTTATTTAACTTATCAGCTCTTGGATAAATAAATACAGCTTTTCTTAAAACTGATATTTTACCTTCTGGATCATCTAACGCATAAGCTCTAAGTGTTATTGTAATTGGTGTATCTTTTGTATCATTATTAACTAATCTTTTTTTCGTTGATAAAACTAATACTTTTCTTACAAGTTTTTTTGCACCTAAAGAAAAAGGTTTAAATCTTTTAATTACAATGTCTTTATGATCTATAATTTCCAGCGCATATCGATGTCTCTTATTTTGAGTATTTTGGAATAATAGTAAAAAGTTATTTGTAACTTCATTTCCTGCTTTAATTTTATATAACTGAGTAGTTTTATTTATATTTAATAACATATATTCTTTTTTTCCACCCATAGCAAATAAAAGTCCAATAATTACAAGCAAAGAAATAGCATACATAATTGTAGATTTTCTTAAAAACTTAGTTTTTTGATTGTTTTTTATTTCATTAGTACTTGACCATTGAACTAGTGAAGGTTTTCCAAGTTTACCCATAACGGTAGTACAGGCATCAACACATTCTAGGCAATTAATACATTCTAATTGCATTCCTTTTCTAATATCAATATGTGTTGGACATACTGATACACAGGCTTCACATGTAGTACATTCATTAGATTGTTCTTCAAAGTCTTTCATTTTAAAAATGGTTTTTTCTTTTCTTTCATTATATATTTTTCCACCTCTATTAGTAGAATATATTGCTTGATATGTATCATTATCATATAAAACAGATTGAACTCTTGAATAAGGACATATATATACACAAAAGTCTTCTTTTAGTTTAACAATATCATAAATTAAAAATGCAGTAATTCCTAAAACAATACCGATTAACATTAGATGTTCACTTGGATTTTGTATATATTTAAAGAAGTCTTCTGGTGGTACAAAGTACCACATAAGATTTGAAGCAGCTAAAAGAGCTAATGCTGACCATATTAAAACACCAATTACTTTTTTACTAGAATTTTGAGCTTTTGAATAATCAGGTTCTTTTTGTTTGTTTTTAATTCTTTTTAGTTTAAGTAATGTTGATTCAATAAAATCTCTATATACAACTCTAAATATTGTTTGAGGACAGGCCCATCCACACCAAGCACGACCTCCTAAAGCAGTAACAGCAAAAATTCCTAAGAATAATAACATTAGTAAAAAAGGTAACATATATAATTCTTGCATATCGAATGAAATACCTAATAAATGTAACTGTTTTTTATCAAATGATAATAAAAACATATGATTTTCATTAATTGTAATAAAAGGCATTATTGTTGTTATTATAGTAGCTAGAGCATATCCATAATATCTTTTGATTCTAAAAGGTGTTTTTTTAGCTAGTTTTTTCATATCCTGCCTTGGAAGTAAATTGAATAAACATTATAGAGCAAATGAACTTATACTAAGTATAAGAGTATCATAAGTAAAACTTATAATTATTTATAAATAAAAAAATTATTTTTAATTTTATTATAATATATTTCTGCTTTTAATAATGATTATCTAATTCATGATAAGTATTTTTTATATTATGTTCTTTTTGCATTAAAGTAATAGTTAAAGACATCATTTTCTTTAATAACTA
>JABSON010000400.1 GCA_013215915.1 Campylobacteraceae bacterium
AATAAATAAACTTGAACTTAGTATGAGAAAAATAAATAATAAATATCATTTATCTATTTGCGATAATGGACCTGGTTTAGATATTAATCTTGCAACTGCCTCTACTTTAGGATTAAAATTAATTTACTCAATTTCTAAATTACAATTAAAAGGTGAATTAATATATTCAAATGAAAAATATTCTAAATTTTCTATTATATTTTAATTAAATTTATTCGACTTTGTGATAGAATAATTTATTATTAAATAAAGGTTTAATTTGAGTTTGTATAATAAAATAATTGAAATGAAAAAAGAAATAAAAAAAGGTGTAATTGGTCAAGAATCAATGATAGATGCACTTTTAATTGGAATATTAACTAATGGTCATATTTTACTAGAAGGTGTTCCTGGACTTGCTAAAACGACAACAGTAAAAGCATTTTCACAAGTTCTTGATATTGAATTTAAAAGAGTTCAATTTACTCCTGATTTATTACCTAGTGATATTTTAGGTGCCCAAATATATGATATGAAAACTGGTGATTTTAAAATTAAAAAAGGTCCGATTTTTACAAACTTACTTTTAGCAGATGAAATAAATAGAGCTCCTGCAAAAGTTCAATCAGCCCTACTTGAAGTTATGCAAGAGAGACAAATTACACTTGCTGAAAATACGTATAAATTAGACAATCCATTTTTAGTTTTAGCTACTCAAAATCCTATTGAATCTGAAGGTGCTTATGAATTACCAGAAGCTCAATTAGATAGATTTATGTTTAAAATCATTGTTGATTATAATACAAAAGAAGAAGAATATATAATTGCTTCAAAAGTTACAAACAATACTTTTGAAACTATCAATTCTGTACTAAATAAAGATGATATTGAAAATATTAAAAAAGAAATATTAGAAATTCATATTGATAAAGAATTAGAAGAATATATTGTTGATTTAATTTTTGCAACAAGACGTCCATTAGAATATGGTCTTGAAGAAATAGCTTCGTATATACATTTTGGGGCAAGTCCAAGAGCTACAATTGATATGTTTAAAGCAGTACGAGCAAAAGCTTATATTAGAGGAAACGATCACGTATCACCTTTAGATATCTCACTAGTTTTTAAAGATGTTTTAAGACATAGAGTTATTTTATCATATGAAGCACAAGCAAATGAAATTAATATAGATGATATTTTACAAACAGTATTAGAAAAAATTCAAATACCATAATATGAATTTAAATTTAAAAAAGATTTTAATTAAAACAAGAAAACAAGTATTTTCTGAAATAATTGGAAACAACTCATCTTTATTGAAAGGTGAAGGTTATGATTTTTGCGAATTAAAAGAGTATGAATATGGTGATGATGTTAAAAACATTGATTGGATGATATCTGCAAAAAAACAAAAACCTTATGTTAAAGTTTTTCATGCTCAAAAAGAATTAAATATAAACATAGTAAACATATTAAATGGTTCTATGCATTTTGGAACATCTAAATTAAAATCAACACTTTCAATTGAAGTAGCATCAATTGTTGCTTTTGTTGCAATTAAACAAAATGATCCATTTACTTCTTATATTGCAAATGAGAATTTAAATATTATTACAAAAAGATCAAAAAAAATGCATTCAGTTCAAGATATGCTAAATAAATATAATGATTATGATTTAATAGGAAAAAATATATCTTATAAAAATATATCAAATTCTTTATTTACATCAATCAAAAAGAAATCAATTATATTTATAATTTCTGATTTTTTTGATAGTGAAAATTTAGACTTAAAATTATTAGCAAAAAAGCATGAAGTTTATGCTTTAATTATTAGAGATAAGTTTGAAGAAGAACCTACAAGTTTAAATAATATAAATTTTAAAGACCCTGGAAGTTTAAAAAATTATAATGGTTCTTTATCTTCTAATAATATTAA
>JABSON010000401.1 GCA_013215915.1 Campylobacteraceae bacterium
ATTTATTCTGATACATTTTTACATCTGCATCTTCTATTACATTTGGGAAACTATCTCCTTTTAAATATTTAGATATTCCATAAGCAAAAGAAAACTGTAAAGATTTAATTTTTTTAGATTGTAATTTTCTATTAGATAAAATATTTTGAACTTTATCTAATAAAATTGTAATTTTTTCTAAAGTATCATTAGATTCATTAAAAATTATCATAAACTCATCACCTGCATATCTAACAACTTCAGCATCTAAATTTTCCATTTCTTTTTGGAGAAAAGAAGATAAGTATTTTAAAACTAAATCTCCTACAATATGGCCATAGTTATCATTAATATACTTGAAGTTATTTAAATCAATAAATGCTAAATATCCAAAACTTTTAAAGTTATTATCAATTAAATGAAAATCGAAAAACCATTTTCTATTTTTAGCTTTTGTAAGGGTATCAGTAGTTAATTGCAGCTGAAGATTTTTAATTTGGTCTTGCATTTTTATAATATCAGAATTAACAAGTTTTAGGGCATTAACATCTTTATTTACAATAGCATTTTGTGCATCTTGTGTTGATAAAGAAAGTGAAATAAGATTATTAGATGTTTCTTTTGTAATATAATCTATTTCTTCTTTATTTTGACTAATGCCTTCTAAAACTACTTCTTGATCTTCTAAGTCTAAATTAAACTCTTTTGCATATTTTTGAAAAGTTTTTGAATATTCACCTGGTAAAACTATATCCTGTGTCTTAAAATCATTTAAGGATTTAAAGGTAACTTCTTTTAACAAATTCTGCATGATATTCCTTTTTTTAAATTATTTAACAATTATAAGTAAATAAACCTTAAGAACTAAAAAACATTATTTAATCATTATATTAAAATTTATTAATAACTTTGGTAGTAAAAATAATGCTGAGAATAATATCGAAATCATTACAAGAACTGTTAAAAGTCCAAAATAAATTGTAGGTATTAAGTTTGATAAAACTAAAATACTAAATCCTAATATTATAACTAATGATGTGTATATCATTGCATACCCTATGCTATTATGTGATCTTCTCATTGCATTTACTGATGATTTGTCTTTTTTATATTCTTCTTTATATCTATGAATATAATGTATTGTATCATCAACTCCAATACCAATAGAAATGGCTGCAATAGTTATTGTCATAATATCTAAAGGAATAGCGGCTAAGCCCATAAATGCAAAAACCAATGTAATTGGTAAAAGATTAACAATTATCGAGATAAGAGCTAGTTTAATTGATCTAAATAACAATAAAAACATTATAAATAATAATATTAGGACAAATAATAAAGTTTTTATTTGTGATGAAAAAAGTGATTGAAGCATATTATTATATAAAATCATTAAATTACTTAATCTTATTTTATCTTTTGGAAGTATTTCTTTTATGTCTTTATATATTTTTTTAATTAAATCATTTCTTCTTAAATTAGGATTTGAATCAATAATTCTTGTTGAGAATCTTACTTGATTATTCTCTATGCTTATATATGGATTTATAATTAGATTTTTGTATTGCGCTGGAATCTTATCATATAATAAAGCTAATTTAAAATTATCTAAATCTACATTTTTATTTAATGACTTCCCAATTTCTAATAT
>JABSON010000402.1 GCA_013215915.1 Campylobacteraceae bacterium
AATGAATTAAGATTATCTTGTACTGAGAATATTTGTTATGTGTATGTAGATAATAAAAGAATTGAAGATTTAAAAATAAAGAATTTGTTAAATAATTTTTTATCAGTTTATGAAAATGATGAAATTATTGAATTTAATGATATAAAAATCGATCATTTTTCACAAAATGTTATATTTGAAATAGTATATGACTATGATTATAAAACTAAAAGTTTACTATTAGAACTTGATGATCTTGTTTATTATTATGATTCTATGGAAGAAGAAGCTAGACTCTTTGAAGATATTAATTCTTATAAAGATTACAAAGAAAATTTAAAAACAGAGGTAAAAGATGCTTTTTAAATATAGTGGTATAAGCTCACAAGGAAAAAAACTAAAAGCAAAAATAGAAGCTACTTCAATAGAAAATGCAAAAGCAAAACTAAAAGCAAAAAAAATATTTATTAAAAATATTGAAAAAGATAATTCTCTTTTTACATTTAAAGGAATTTCTTTTTCTCGTAAAAGCAAAATGAATCCATATGTTTTAGCAACATTCTCAAGAGATTTAAGTATTTATTTAAACTCAGGAATTTCATTAATTAATACAATTAAACTTTTATCTCAAAGATATAAAGATGAGAAAAAAATGAATGATTTTTTCAACTCTATTCATACTTTTTTAGATGAAGGTAAAAACTTCTATACAGCCTTAGACTTACAAAAAGTATATGAAATTCCAGATTTTTATAAACAAAGTATAAAAATATCAGAAGATGGTGGATTATTACAAAGTGTTTTATTGGAACTTGCATCTTTTTTAAAAGAACAAGATCGAATTAAAAAACAAATTAGCGCTGCTATGGTTTATCCTATGTTTATTCTTTTTGTATCATTTTTTATGGTTGGATTTATGCTAAGTTTTATTGTTCCTAAAATTACAGCAATATTTGATCAAACTAAACAAGAACTTCCAGGTTCAACTCAATTTGTAATTGCTTTAGGTGATTTCTTTCAAGCTCATTTTTTTACAATGTCTGTAAGTATATTTGCCATAATTTTTGCTTTTGTATTTACTTTGAATAAATCATATAAATTTAAATATGCTTTTGATAGGTTTTTACTAAGGATTCCTTTTTTCTCAAAACTATTAGAACTTACGGAATTAAGTAGATTTGCTTATATGAATTCTATTCTAATTAGATCTGGTATTCCTTTAGTTCAAGCTGTTAATTTAGCATCTAATATTTTAAATAATTTAGTTATTAAAAAAGTATTTCAAGAAGCTGCTGCCAAAATAGTTGAGGGTGAAAAACTATCAAAGATTTTAGATAAAAGTAAAAGTTATAAAATTGATAAAGCTTTTGTACATGCAATTGCTATTGGTGAAGAAACAAGTACTTTATCGAAAATATTAAATAATTTAGCAGAGTTATATAATGAAGCTAATAAAGATAAAATCAATACTTTTTTATCTTTATTAGAACCAGTATTTATGTTAATTGTTGGATCTCTTATTGGTTTTATTGTGGTAGCTATGCTTTTACCAATTTTCTCAATGAATATTTCATAAAATGCAAAAAAAATCAATTGTTTTATTAATCACAATTTTATTTATTACTACAATATCTGCTTTGATTTTAAAGAATTTAAAATCAAGCGAAGATTACATATCTGCATCAAATAAAGAATATACTTATGCTCAAGCTCTTTTATTAGTTAAAAATGCTCAAAATGAATTATTAGGTTTTTTCTCTAATGAAGAACTATATGATAATTATATTTCTTCTAAAGATACTGAACTAAGTGTACCTTTAAACTTTAAAGATATAAATTTTATTTTATAAGTTAAACCATACAAAAAAGAATTTAATATTAATCATTTTTTCATAAGATATGAAGAT
>JABSON010000403.1 GCA_013215915.1 Campylobacteraceae bacterium
TACCTGGGTGGATCAAAGTTAAACAGTTAGGTTTGTTTACATAATTACTGTCAACAAACTCCTTTGCGCATGCAGCTATCATAACCTCGGATCAAAAATCTGGTTTTTCATTGGTTACTTTTTGTTTACCAAACAGAAAATCAAAGTGATCCACTTAAAGTAAGTTAAAGTAGTCAACAATGAAAATGTCAACATTTGGAAAAATGCGAATCATTTACATAAAAAAGTAAAACTATTCAAATTAAGGACAGAAAAATGTCCAAAAGATATTTCTTTATTAAACCAAATACATTCTGTTTTTCAAAATATCAAATTTATTGAAAAATTAGCGAGAAAGATGAGACTGATCCACCACTGGTAAAACGGGGATATACGCCTATTAAATTAACTGCAAGACGATACTTTTTATTTCTTTCGAATATTATGTATTTGATTTTTATTTTAATTTTTCAAGAATCAATACTCTATGAATATTTACCTAGATCTTTAATGGCAATTGTTTTTGTTTTTACAGGTTTTTATTCATTATATAAAAAACATAAAATTGCAATATATTATATTTTAGCCTGGGTGTTTTTATTTTTATCTTTATTTATAGCAGAGCATGAATTAATTGGGCTTGATGAAATATATATATTACATATTGCTTTTCCTTTAGAATCTTTAATTTTATCTTTTGCTTTAGGATATAAATTAAAACAAAACTTAGATAAAAAAGAAGAAAATGATAAAATTCTAGTGCATCAAAGTAAACTGGCTTCAATGGGTGAAATGATTAATAATATATCTCATCAATGGAGACAACCTCTAACACATTTGTCATTTATTAACATGAATATTTCTTTAGCTTATGAAGATAATGATTTAAGTGAAAAATATTTAAATGATAAACTAAATGAATCTAATACTCAAATAGAGTTTATGTCAGAAACAATTGATAATTTTAGAGATTTTTATAAACCTAAAAAAACAAAAGAATATTTTTTAATATCTTCTGCAAGTCAAAAAGCGATTGATATTATAAAACCATCATTAAATTTCTATAATATTTCTATATCTTTTAATATAGAACAAGATAAAAGAATAAAAGCATTTGAGAATGAATATTCACAAGTTATTTTAAACTTACTGACTAATGCTAAAGATGTATTAGTTCAAAGACGAATAAAAGATCCAAGTATATATATTGATATTAAAATAGAAAATAATAGATCTGTGCTATATTTATATGATAATGCAGGTGGAATTAAAGATGAAATTATAGAAAAAGTATTTGAACCTTATTTTTCCACAAAAGAAAAGAGTTCTGGAATTGGTTTATATATGTCAAAAACTATTATTGAATCACATTTTAAAGGTGACATAAGTGTTTATAATAACTTAAATGGTGCTTGTTTTAGGATTGAGCTTTAATAAATCTAAGAGTATGTTAAAAATATCTTTTTCTGAATAATTAAATCTAAATTGTGATTCTTTTAATTGAAGATCTAAATTTGTTTGATTAAGCCCTCTGAATTTTCTTAATCTTGTATCAACAAATTCTTGTAAAGTATTTGTTGACTTAAGTAGTTTTGTTAATAAAAACTTATTTTTATCTTTATTATACAAAACTTTCGCGCTATTTGTTTTCTGATTATTAATAAATGAATTCTGAAGTTCATTATTAATAAAATTCATTATATTTTTAGAAAACTCTGAATTTGAAGTAATGAAAAGTACTTTTCCATTACACTCAATAAAATATCTAAAAGAAGAAGAGGAAGAAGTTTTAATATATTTAATATTGAAACTTTTATCACAAAAACAATTATCTTTCATTAAATTAATTAATTTATCTTGTTTATCAATTAATAAAATTCTTATAATTTTGTAA
>JABSON010000404.1 GCA_013215915.1 Campylobacteraceae bacterium
ATTTTTTATTTTATTTTTTATTATTATTATTTTTTATTATATTAATATGTACTTGTGATATTTCTTTATTTTGTGAATAAGAAAAATTTATCTCTTTTATTAATATAATGTATGAAGAATCAGGTTTGAAATTATATGAATCTAAAAACTCTTTTATTTCATAAGATATCAGTTCATTCTCGATATGAAGCATATAGAAACCTTAAATGTTTAATTTCGTACATAATAACTAATAAACAATAAAATTGTTATGCTTTTCCAATAAAATCTTTACTATTTGCCTCTTTTAGTATCTTTTTAGAAATCTTATCTGTTTGTAATGCAATTTCATTTGTTCTAGATGCAATATTTGCATTTTCTTGTGTTTTATAATCAAGCTTATTTATAGAATCATTTATTTGTTTTATTACTTCTTCTTGTTCTTTACTTGCTGTATATATTTCTGTAATTTTATTACTTGCATTTGAAATATTATTTAATAAAGAGTCATAACCAAGTATCATCTTATCACTTCTTATTTTCCCTTCATTAGCTTTTTCCAAAGCGCTTTCAACTAAAACTTTTATTTCTTGTGCTGCTTGTGCGGACCTTGACGCTAAATTTCTAACTTCTTGTGCGACTACTGCAAAACCTTTTCCTGCTTCTCCTGCTGTTGCTGCTTCTACTGCTGCATTTAATGAAAGAATATTTGTTTGAAATGAGATTTGATCAATAACAGAAATTGACTCACTTATTAATGTTACCTGACTTGTTATGTCCTTCATTGCATTTGATGTATTTTTTGCTAAAGTATTACCACTTTTTGCAGATATATTAAGTTCTTTTGCATAAGAACTCATTTGAGTCACATTTGATGAATTAGATATTATTGTATTAGTTATTTCTTCTAACGCTGCAGCTGTTTCTTCTAGAGAAGTTGCTGTCTGATTTGATGATGTATTTAAAGAATCTACATTTTTTATTAATTCGCTTGATGACTTGTCTAGTACAAATCCAATATCTAGTGATTCTTTTAATAAAGATGAAATATTAATACCTACATTATTAACTCCATTGGCTAATTCTTTTAAGTGAGCAACAATACCATAAGTAGGTACTTTCATTGTATAATTATAATTTGAAAACTCTTCAAATACTTTTAATATACTATTTATATTATTCTCTAAATTTTGGCTCATTATATTTATTTCAGAGCTTAAGTCATTTAGTGAATGGTTTTTAGATTGTTGATTTATTTTTAGTGAAAAATTTCCTTTTGCATATTCTTTTAATACTTTAGTCGTTTTATCAATAATATCTTTATCTGTATCTAAATTATATTTAATATTTTTAATATTTTGGTTTATACTTATTACCATATCTGTAATTTCATCATTTCCAATAACCATTAATTCTTTAACATTATTTGTTTCTTTATTTAAGTATTTAAAAAAACTATCTAACCCATTTTGCAGATTATTAAGTGATTTAATGATATTTCTAGAAATGATTAAAATAATTATTGAAATGATTAACATAATAATAATCGCAATAAATAAATTTAAAAAGTTTAATGATTGGTTTTTTGAATTAATAATTATTTTTAGATCTTTACTCATATCTTTTATTGTATCTTCACATTCATGTACAGCTTTTCGCATTTTACCAATAATCCCTTCTTTATTGTTAAGACCTAGTTTAATTTGCTCATTTGCTAACGTTATGAAATTATTTTTATAGGAAATTAAATGATCTCTTTCATCAAAAGTAAATAAATATTTTTTTGCAATAAGTTTATCAATTTTAATTTTAAAAGCATTTAAATATTTAATATCTTTTCTAAGCATAAAGTTTTTTTCATTAATTCTTAATTCATATAC
>JABSON010000405.1 GCA_013215915.1 Campylobacteraceae bacterium
TTACGAATACAAAAAAGTATAAAGGTTTATATTATAATAACACTATTCTTGCTAAGAATCTTTATTTTGATAGTCTAAATAATGATTTTAAATCAAAAGATGTTCATTTTGAAATAAATATTAAAGAAAATTAAGGAATATTATGAAATTTTGTGTATGTAGTTTTTTATTATTTGCAAGTTTTTCATCAGTACTAGGTTCAAAACTTATTATTGATGCTAAATCATTTGAATCAAATGAAAAAAAAGGTTTATCTATTTTTAAAGGTAACGTAAAACTTGTAAGAGATAAAGATGTATTAAAATCAGATAAATTAGAAATATATTTAGAAGCTAAAAAAAAGGGTGAAAAAGCTAGAACACCTATAAAATATATAGCAACAGGAAATGTTAAATTTAATATAGTTACAGAATTAAAACATTATAAAGGTTCTGGTAAAAAAATTGTATATTCTCCTCAAAAAAATGAATATAGAATTACTGGAAATGGTAAATTAAAAGAATTAAATGAAGATACTTCACTTAGTGGAGAAGAAATATTTATTAATCTTATATCTGGAGAAGCTAGATTAAAGGGAACAGATAAGAAACCTGTGAGATTAATTATTAATATAAAAGAAAAAGAAAAAGAAGAGAATAAATAATAATGAGAATAGTAGAAGCAAAATTTTTAGAATCAGCACAAAGTATAGATGACTCTCCAAGTCCAGATTTAGCAGAAATTGCATTTTTAGGTAGATCAAATGTTGGTAAATCATCATTGTTAAATACATTAACAAATAGAAAAGGACTAGCTAAGTCTTCTTCAACTCCGGGAAAAACACAGTTAATTAATTATTTTGGAATTAAATTTAAAACAGATACTCCAGAAACTCCATTTTTATATGCAAGATTTGTGGATTTACCAGGTTTTGGTTACGCAAGAGTTTCAAAATCTTTAAAAGAAGATTGGAATAAGAATCTTACTGGGTATTTAGAAAAAAGACCTTGTTTACAAATTTTTGTACATTTAATTGATGCAAGACACAAAGATTTAGTTATTGATAAAAATGTTGATGCCTTTTTAAAATCAATTAAAAGAGGTGATCAAATTATTATCAATGCATTTACAAAAACTGATAAATTAAAACAAAATGATTTAGCAAAACTTAAAAGAGAAAATCCAGATGGGATTTTTGTATCAAATCTTAAAAAAAGAGGTTTAGATCAGTTAAGAGATAAAATAACTGAGCACCTTTTTGGAAATTAAATTTTATAAAGCTAGAGTCAAAGACATTGACTCTATGCAAGATCTAGTTAAAGCTGAAGTAGACTCAGGTACGATTCTTTTACGTACTGTGGATGAGATGGCTACAACAATTAGATCATATACTTGTGTGGAAGTAGACGGAGCATTAGCTGGTTTTACAGCTTTGCATATTCATAGTCCAAAACTAGCAGAAGTAAGATCTTTAATAGTTCATGAAAAATTTCGTGGTTTAAAACTAGGGAAAAAACTTGTACTTGAATGTATTAAAGAAGCAAAAGAAATGGGATTAAAAGATATTTTATCTTTAACTTATAAAAAAGGTTTTTTTGAATCTTTAGATTTTATTGAAATCAACAAAGATGATCTTCCTGATCACAAAATATGGGCTGATTGTATTAGATGTAAACATTTTCCTGTTTGTGATGAAATTGCATTACTCTATACTATTTAATTATCTTAAAACTTTATTATTCTATATGTCTTGTAGTATAATACATAATTATAATAACAATTATGTATTAAATAAGTATTATCTAAGTAAACATTAACTAATATTCTTTTCTAAAATAAATATAATAAACAAAACTCTT
>JABSON010000406.1 GCA_013215915.1 Campylobacteraceae bacterium
ATGTATTGTTTCACTTAGAGATAAAATAGTAATGACAGCTTTTCTTTTTTTGATTCATTGCAGAAATTAGTTTTATATAATCTTTTTACTAATACATTTTAGGACTTATTACAATAGCTAAAATAGTTAATGATATTAGTGATACAATAGTTGTTTTTACTCTGACAGTCATATTTTTTATTTATAGTCATACTTCTAATAAAAGACTATTATAATTAAGAAAAATGCTAGTATAAAAATAAGTTACGAAGTCAAAATTAGAGAAAAGAGAAAAAGATTCTAGAATATTTTTTATGTAATATATACAAAGCTTAAGATTAATCTTAAGCTTTGTACTTATTTATCACAAGCAGCTGTAAAGATTACATCTGTTGATGAATTTAATGCAGTTTCAAGTGAATCTTGAATAACTCCAATAATAAAACCAATTGCAACAACTTGCATAGCTATATCATTTGAGATACCGAATAAACTACAAGCTAAAGGAATTAATAATAATGATCCTCCAGCAACACCAGAAGCTCCACAAGCTGCAAGTGCAGATACAAAACTTAGTAATAAAGCAGTTCCAATATCAATAGGAATTCCTAAAGTATGAACAGTTGCTAAAGTTAATACTGTAATAGTAACAGCAGCACCAGCCATATTAGTAGTAGCCCCTAAAGGAATTGAAACTGAATAAGTTTCTTCATGTAAATTAAGTTTTTTACATAAGTTCATATTAACTGGAATATTAGCAGCCGATGATCTTGTAAAAAATGCAGTAACTCCACTTTCTTTAATACAAATGAAGATTAAAGGAAAAGGATTCTTTTTTGTTTTAATAAATACAATAATAGGATTTATTACAAAAGCAATAAATAGCATTGAACCAACTAAAACAGCTAGTAATTTACTATATGATAATAATGAGTCAAACCCAGTTTGTGCAAAAGTATCAGCAACAATACCAAAGATACCAAATGGTGCAAGTCTAATAATAAATTTAACTATTTTTGTTACACCAGCTGAAACATCATTAAATAAGTTTTTTGTTTCTTTTGAAGAATAATGCATAGCTACACCTAAAGCAATAGCCCATACTAAAATTCCAATAAAGTTTCCAGTAACTAAAGCATTAACTGGATTATCTACCATTTTAAATAAAACATCTTTTAATACAGCAATAACACTATCAGGTGGATTTAAATTAGCAGATGCAGCATCTATTAAAATTAAATCAACTGGAAATAGAAAACTAATTGTTACAGCTGTTAAAGCAGCTAAAAATGTACCTATTAAATAAAGTTGAATAATTGGTTTAATATTTGTTTGAACTCCTACTTCTTTAGTTGCAATTGCTGTTGCTACTAAAACAAATACTAAAATAGGTGCAATAGCTTTTAAGGCACCTATAAATAAACTTCCTAAAATTGATACAGCTTCAGCTGCCTCTTTTGATATACTTCCCACAAGTACACCAAGAATAATCCCAATAGAAATTTGTAAAACTAAATTTCCATTAAAGAATTTTGATACTAAAGTAGATTCTTTACTCATCGTAACCCTATATTTTTTATTTATTTACATATCTTAGAATTTACTTCTATATAATATAAACGCTCGATTGTAGCGAAATAAAATGAGAGTTTTATAAAAATATTTACTTATTTTAAAATATGTAGATTATTACTTACTTTAAATAACTTTTTTACTTTTTTATGTAATACTTTCCAAAATAAAGGGGATTTATGACATTTTTTTATTTAATAGATTTAATATTTGCAATTCTAATTTTATACTTTTCTTATTACGCTTACAAACAAAGATTTTATTTAAAGTTCTTCGAGTACTT
>JABSON010000407.1 GCA_013215915.1 Campylobacteraceae bacterium
TAAAATAGTTTATTGTTATAGTATTGTTAAAAAGTTAGATGTATTATATTTATTTTGTTTACGTTGAGTATGTTCAACAAATCATAAAGATATTGGAATTTTATATTTAATTTTTGGTGGATTTAATGGTATATTAGGTACTTTATTATCTATATTAATTCGTATAGAATTATCTATGCCAGGTAATGTAATTTTTAATGGTAATTATCAAATGTTTAATGTTGTAGTAACTGCACATGCTTTTATTATGATTTTTTTTATGGTTATGCCTATATTAATAGGAGGTTATGGAAATTGATTTATTCCTATTTTAATAGGAACTCCAGATATGGCTTTTCCTAGATTAAATAATTTATCATTCTGATTATTACCTATTTCAATTTTTTTTCTTGTTTTATCTTCTTTAACTGAAGTAGGTGCAGGTACTGGTTGAACTGTTTATCCTCCTTTATCTTCTTCTATAACACATTCTGGAGGTTCTGTAGATTATGCTATTTTTAGTTTACATATTGCAGGTGCTTCATCTATTGCTGGAGCTATAAATTTTATTATTACTATTATTAATATGAAAGCGTTAGGTATGGGTATAGATAGATTACCGTTATTTGGTTGAAGTATTTTAGTAACAGTTGTATTATTACTTTTATCTTTACCAGTATTAGCAGGTGCTATAACTATGTTATTAGTTGATAGAAATTTTAATGGTAGTTTTTTTGATGTTGAAGGTGGTGGTGATCCTATATTATATCAACATTTATTTTGATTTTTTGGACACCCTGAAGTATATATTTTAATTTTACCAGGGTTTGGTATAATAAGTCATACTGTTTCTATTTTTTCTTCAAAAAATGTTTTTGGATATTTTGGAATGGTTTATGCTATGGTATCTATAGGATTTTTAGGATTTATTGTGTGAGCTCACCATATGTTTACTGTTGGTATGGATTATGATACTAGAGCTTATTTTACTGGTGCTACAATGATTATTGGTGTTCCTACAGGTATAAAAGTTTTTAGTTGATTTGCAACTATGTGGGGTGGTTTATTAAATTATAAAACACCTATGATTTTTTCAATAGGTTTTATTTTTTTATTTATTGTTGGTGGTTTAACTGGTATTATTTTATCTAATGCTGGTATTAATGTATTGTTTCATGATACTTATTTTGTAGTAGCACATTTTCATTATGTTTTATCTATGGGGGCAGTATTTTCTTTATTTACTGGATTTTATTATTGAATACCTAAAATTTTAGGTTTATGTTATTATGATTTTATGGGAAAAGTTCATTTTTTTACTTTTTTTATAGGAGCTAATTTAACTTTTTTTCCTATGCATTTTTTAGGTTTTTGTGGTATGCCTAGAAGAATTCCAGATTATCCTGATTATTTTTTTAAATGAAATTTTGTAGCTTCTTTTGGTTCTATGCTTTCTGGAGTTTCTACTATATATTTTTTTTATATATTAACATGTATGTTTTCACGTAAAAAATTTTTTGGAGTTAGTGGATGATATTCTTTTATTTTATTAGCTTATAATTTAATTCATATTTTTTTTATTAAAATTATTTCTTTAAAATAATATTATTTTTATTATTACATAAAATCTTATAAGTTAATGGTAAACTACATTACTCATAATATAGCATTAAAGGTTCGATTCCTTTTAAGATTATTTTATATATAATTTAAGTTTGATTGAATTGTTTATTATATTTATTTTTATAAGTTAAATTATATTTTTGTATAGATTTATTTTTTATAGTAATAAAATTTATGATATAATGGAATTATACTCGACTTTTAATCGATGAAATATA
>JABSON010000408.1 GCA_013215915.1 Campylobacteraceae bacterium
TGGGATACCCTAAAAAGGGTATGTTTATTCCACCTAAAAGTAAAGATCCTTTATTTAATAGTATTATAACCCAGTTAAAATCATTAGCGGAAAATTTAAATAATGTCCCAATTAATAAAGTAAATAACAATGTGACAATTCAAGAAAGAGAAGCTATTAAAAAGCTAGCTATTAATGATGATATTGTGATTAAAAAGGCTGATAAAGGAGGGAGTATAATTATAATGAATAAAGATTATTATATTAATAAAGTTAATGAATGTCTAAGTAATTCTGAAGTATATAAAAAATTACCCAAGAATTTAGATAATAAAGTAATGAACAATATTAAAAATTTGACTAATAAATATAAATTGTGCTTTGACAAAAAGGGTAAAGAAATAAAATATATTACAGACTTTAATTTTAAAATGGCAAATTTTTATGGCCTACCAAAAATTCATAAGAGTAAAATGTTAATTCAAGAAATTAAACAATGTAATGATAATTATATAAAAATTAAGGAAGAAATAGATTTGCCATTTAGATTTATTACAGGAGGGCCAATATCACCAACAAGCAAATTATCAGAGTTATTAGATATACTTCTTAAACCATTTTATAGTAAAATACCTTCTTATATTAGAGATAGTACAGATTATCTGAATAAATTACCTACTTTAACACCTGAGGAAGTATCAGATTCATTAATAATTACTTGTGATGTGGAAAATATGTATTCTAATATAACTTTAAATTTGGGGTTAAAAGCTATTACATATTGGGTTTACAAACACCCAGAATTATTAAACCCACGATTCAGTGTAGAATTTATCTTAGAAGCATTAAAATTAGTACTAACCAATTCTAATTTCCAATTTAACAATGAATATTATACCCTAGTTAGGGGGACGGTAACAGGGACAATAGTGGCACCTACATATGCAAATTTAATAATGGCATATTTGGAAGTAGAACTTTATAAAAGAATAAAAGATAAATTTGGAGAAAAAGTTTATAATTATTGCATAAAAAATTGGCACAGATTTTTGGACGATGGAACAATCATATGGAGAAAATCATTTGGCAACATTGAAGGTTTTATAGAAATATTAAAAAGTTTAGATAGTAACATTAAATTTACTTATGAGAGTAGTGAAGTAGGACTACCTTTCTTGAATGTATATTTATATGTTGAAAACAATGTGCTATTGACAGATGTCTATTATAAAGAAACAGATAGCCATTATTATTTACCTTTTGATTCATGTCATCCAAGACACACAAAGATTAGTATTCCTGAAAATCTAGTAAGAATAATATGTACAATAGTGGATGATCCTAATAGGAAGGAATTGCGTTTAATAGAATTGAAAAATTGGCTGAAAGAAGGTGGATACCCACTCAAATTAATAGAAAATGCTATATTAAAAATCTCAAAAATAGACAAAAAGGATCTAAGAGAAAAAGTTGTTAAAAAGAATAATGAAGTATTAGTTTTTGTAAAAACATTCAATCCAAAAAATCCAAATGTATTTGGTCAATTAATGAAATGTATTAGCTTTCTGAGTACTATCGAAGAATATAAAAAAATATTTGAAAATATTAATATCATTAAAAGTGAAAGACAATCAAAAAATCTTGGTCAAATCTTACAGAAATCAGAAATTAATAGAACTAAATTAGTTAATGGTAGTAAATGTTGTGATAAAAAAAGTTGCGGAACATGTAAATATTTGTTAGAAACCGATGTAATTAAATTTGAAAGAGTTAATGTCAATTTCAAACTTTTTGGAAGTTTTAGCTGTGACAGTGGAAATGTTATTTATAAGATAA
>JABSON010000409.1 GCA_013215915.1 Campylobacteraceae bacterium
ATAATTACTCCTTCTAAATAATTCAAGCTAATTATTTTCTTGATTATATATTTTATTATTTTCACACAATTCAAATATATATTTATTAATATTGATAATTGATATTTAATTTATTTAAAAGCTTTAGGTGGTTATAGTTCCATTCCACATTAAATACTCATTTTAAGAGAATTAACTAATATATATTATTAATTCAAAGAAATATTATGTTGTTTAACCTTCATTAACCCATAATTAAGTTTTATTTTATTATTATTATTGATAACAATTTTCAATATTAAAAGGAAAAAAATGAATAAGAATATATTCTTAAAGAATAAATCAAAAACAATTTTAATGTCATTAGCATTAAGTTCGCTTTTGATTGGCTGCGGTTCAAGTAGTTCTGATAATAAAATAGACGATAAAAAACAAGAAAAAAAACAAGAAAAAAGTCAAGAAAAGAGTCAAAAAACAAATAAAAACCAATTAAACTCAATTTCAGGTAAAATAATTGATGGATACATTGATGGTGCAAAAGTTTGTATTGATATAAATGCAAATAATAAATGTGATAATAATGAAATTCAAGAATTAACAGATGACAAAGGAAACTATTCTTTAGTTACATCAGAAATCAAAGATATATCTAAATATAATATTATTGCTTATGGTGGTATAGATTTAGATACAAATAAAAAATTCCACGGTGTATTAAAATCAGTTATCACTGATAAAGATAATTTAAATATTACGCCTATTACTACTCTTTTAAGTTCAAGTTTAATATTAAATGATGATTTAGAAAACACTAAAAAAATATTAAAAGAGAAAAAAAATACTCTTGCAAAAATTTTAGATTTAAATGTAGATGATTTAGATAAAGATCCTTTAATATTAAAAGACAATAAAGTTTATAAAAAAGCTTTAGCAATACAAAAAGCAGTAGAAATTTTAGCATCTATAGATGGTGATTATTTAAAAGTTTATTCTACTCTTGCAAACAGTATGAATACACAAAATGGATTAAAAGAATTAATCTCAAATTCTTTTAATTCTACTAACAAAACATTCGCAGCAGCTATACAATTAGTTGATGATATTTCAAAATTATCTGATACTGCATCATTAGAAGATAGAATTAATGTCGCAAAAATTTCAAATGCGAAAAGTATTAATGCAAGAAAACATTTTCAAAATTCTGATGAAGAATTATTAGCTGATCCAATTAATTTTGAGAATTTAAAATATGATTTAGCAAAAATAAAACTTCAGGAAATAGGTTTAGCAGATGGATTATTAAATGATATTTCAAAAATATTAGTTGATAATAATATTAAAGATTCTGATTTTTCAAATAATGAAAAACTAAAAGACATTATAGGTCTTGAAGTTTTAATAAAATTAAATATGAAAAAAGAAAATGCAACATCAAAATTAAAAGTATTAAAAGTAGTACAAAATAAAGATAGTTTAGAAATATTTTTTTCTCATAAAATTTATTGTATTATTTTTTAAATATAAGCTCAAATTAATACAATTGTGACAAACATTTTTATTTACATTTTTATTTACTATGGGCTTTATTATGTGCACATGTATTTAATAAGGCCCAAAATAAACACTTTCTAATTGTTATCACACACAAAAATAGGAAAGTATAGAACCTTTCAAAATATATAATTTTTTAGTCAATAAACCAAGCTTACCATTAGTATAAAGTTTTATTATTTTCCATATACCTTTACAGGAATAAAACTCTATTTTCATCAAGTGGGCCTTGAAGGATGCAGTTACCTTATATGCTACCTGTAAATATTAATTATCAATA
>JABSON010000041.1 GCA_013215915.1 Campylobacteraceae bacterium
CTATGAGGTGTGTGCTGGAAGTAACAACAATATTGCACATCATAACTTTATTTTAAGAAATATATTTTATCACAAGACCAGCTTAGAATCAATGATCCTTCATCAGTTTTATTACATTTAAATTATACAAAATTATAATAACAATATAATATTATAATAACATATATTATAATTTTATTACAATATGATTTAAGTCTCTTGAATATAAGGGAATAGTAGGAAAAAAGGTAGTAGTTGAGAAAATTATGAATTTAAATTATTAGTAAAAGATGCAAACAATTTAATTAAGTTCAGACCATTACTTACACTATATCACAGAATAAGAAATTTAATGAGTACCCTACTAGCATCATCATTATGATAAAAGAGGATAGGCAACTTTAAATAAAGACAATTAATATTATAGTTATATATAATTTGTTTCAAGTAGTATTATTATATAATTTGTAAAATTAAATGTGTATGTACTCTTTATTTTTGTTATTTTACTAAGGGGTATTATTTTAAAATAAGTGTTATTACTTGTAAATATTAGTTAATAATTTTAAAATTAATATATTTCCGACTTTTTGCATATAATAACGATTTATTGCTCTTTCTTTTCTTTTAACTTGATGATAAAATAATTCCTATAAAACGAAGGTAACTTCGATTAAGGAAATATAAATGAATACAAAAATATTTTTAGGAATTCAAATAATTACAGGATTATTATTAGTAGTATTTGGATTAAATGGATTTTTACACTTTTTACCAATGACTCCTGCTAATGAGCAAATGGGAGCTTTTGCAGGAGCTATTTACCAAACAGGATATATATTCCCTCTAATGGCAGTAGTAGAGGTTATTGCAGGTATAGCCTTTATTTTTAATAAATATACATCATTAATGGCAGTTTTAGTTATGCCATTTATGCTTAATGCATTTTTAGCACATTCATTTTTAGATATAAATGGAATTGCACCATCAGCATTTATAGTTTGTTCACTATTAGTAATTATGTTTAAAAATAAAGAATCATTTTCATTGATTTTTAAAGCATCTAAATAAAGTTTTGAGTTTTAATACAATTAGTTTATTAGGGGATATATATGAAAATTAAATATGAAGACAGAACACAACAAACATGTTTTTCACAATTAAGAATTAAAGGTTCTTTACCTTTAGTTTCTATGAAAAATTGTATAAATATTTATAAAAACTCCTATGAAAACAATCCTATGTTGGCAATGGACATATATGATAAAAATTTTGAAGCAAAAGATTTTGTTATTTTACAAGATAAGGGAACAAATAATAAGTCTATTCCCTTATGTTGTTCTTTTTACATTCTTATACTTAGTCTTAAAGGCAAAGTCTTAAGACATATAAATCAATATTCTTATGAAACAAATGAACACTCTTTGCAGTTAATAGCTCCTGGAGTTATTTATTCTTATGAAGAGATTTCCCAAAATAGTGAATCTTTAGTGATATTCTTTGAATATGACTTTTTATCTTCTTTAAATCTAGAATTATTAGAATTCTTCTCTCAAAAATTTAAAGAAGAAGATTTATCTGAAGAAGTTTTTACTAAAGTACTAAAACTTTTCAAGCTTATAAATATAGAATATATAAAAAAAGAACTTGATTATATTAATTATTCAAAAACAATATTATTACAAATATTATATATCTTAAAACGTAAAAAAAGTGATTTTGTAATTGAAACTATAAATACAAGATCCCAACAAATTGCAAAACAATTTTTAGCATTAATAGAAGAAAACTTCCAAAACAAAAAGTCAGTACAAGAGTATGCAAATATATTAGAAATTACTCCAAAACATCTTAGTGAAACTATTAAAGAAACGCTAAATGAATCAGCACTTGTGTTAATACATACAAGAATTATAAAAGAAATACAATATCAATTATGTTATACCTCTTTAAATATAAAAGAAATTTCTTCATCTTTATATTTTGCAAATTCTTCTGATTTTGGAAGATTTTTTAAACGATATAAAGAGATTAGTCCAAGCTCCTATAGGTTTAAATTCCAAGTTTTAAATAATAAATAATAAATAATCAATATAATAAGTTATGAAATGTACTCTCAGTTTTAGTAAAAGAAAAGGCGTAAAAACACCAGCAAATTTAGATAATGATTCCATCTTAAAAAAACTTTCTTTTTTAAGATTCATAAATAATTTATTACATAATACACATTCTTGAATTTAAAAGTTAAATATGTTAAAATAAACTTCTAAAATCGTGTATATTTCAAGGTGTCGTTTATGTCTATTTTTACTTTTCAATCTTTAGCTGGTGGATTTCTAGATGAGGATCTAGAACATTTTAATAAAATTTTTGATGACTGGTGTATTCAATTTGAGACGTATGAAGATGCTATGGATATAATGAAAACTCTTGAAAATGAAGAAAGTATAGATATTGTTGAAATAACTCCATTAAGCTATCCCAAATATTTTTTTTCAACACTTAAAGGGACCATTTATGCAACTCGACAAATTGAAGATAAAATAATTTGTGTTGTAGAACCCTTTATGGGCTCTAGTTTTAAAATTGCAATATGTGATCTTAAAACAAGAATGGTGAGACTAACAAAAACTAACTACAAAAATATGCTAAGTCTAGAAAGTGCTTTTGCTAATTTTTGTGATGACTTCAAACCATAGAGCTAGTAAATTTTAGTATTTTCTATGCTTGTGAAGTAAAATTACATTGTTAATTACATCACTTTTATTTTTGTATAATGGAGAAGTAGATAAGTTATTTAATTTCTCTTCTCCCCCTATCATTAAATTTAGCACTTGAAGTCATAATAAACTTTTCTATTTAGAATAATACTAAAAACTATTACTTAAGATATATCATCTTCACAAAACTCTATAGCTACTTTTAAAAAACTAGTAAATGCTACATTATCAAATGTAAGTGAATCATGTAGATTTGATTTCATTTCATCTAAAGCTTTAGAATAATTTTCATAAAACTCAAAACTAGGTTTTGGTTTATATATTAATTCTTTTAGTTCAAAATATTTGATTATCATTTTTGTAGTAGTTGGTTTGATGAAGTACTCACTATGTCTATTTAGACAATATGGAGCTACACTTATAATAGTCCATTTTGCTAAGTTATATTGGGCTAAGAATTCTACTAAACCTTCAAAACCTTCTTTTTTATTACCATATAGAAGCTCATATATTTCTATACTTAACATGTCTTTCTCATAAAAGTTTAATGAAGAAATAGCATCTTTTAATTTTAACTTATCAAATAGTGAAACCATAACTGACTTTTGGATTGTTTTGAAAAATCCTTCTATAAGCAGATTTGGATTTGAAAAGTTCTCTTTTTTGAGTGCATCTTTTGCAAACTCTTCTAATTTTTCAGGATTAAACTTTTTTATTGTTGGAAAAAAGTGTTCATCTTCAAAACCTTTTGGATACCTGCATAAAAACTCTGACTCTAAATCTTTTAATTTAACTAAATTCATTTATTCTCTTTATTATTACTATTTTAATTAATAATTATATCATATCTTTAGCTTGTTGTATTCTATCCCAGGGCTAGGAAATCTACTTTTGAGATATCCTTTATTTAGATATTAATAGTACAATAATATTAGATTTTAAAAGATATTTTTTATTGTTTTACAAGTATGTTATTTTGCATTTTATATACTTTATTTGCAATTTTTTTACAATCTTCTATATCATGTGTAACCATAATAGTATGTAATTTATGTTCTTTTGTTATTTTTTGAACTAAGTCTAACATTATCACTCGTGTTTGTTCATCTAACCCTGTGAAAGGTTCATCTAAGAGCAATATAGGTTCATTTCGTATAAGAACACGAGCTAAGGCTACACGTTGTTGCTGTCCTCCTGAAAGTTGTGAGGATAGAGTATATTCAAAGTCTTCTAGTTCTACTTCTTTTAGAATACTTTGTACTTTTTTAATATGGTGGTTTTTTATTTTACCAAGACCTAATAGAATATTTTTTTGTACATTTAAATGCTCAAAAAGATTATGATTTTGAAATAAAATACTCATTGGTCTTTTTTCTACACTTAAAGATAATAAGTCTTTTTTATTTAATAAGATACTACCTTTTGAAGGCTCAATAAATCCAGCAAGTAAATCTAATAATGTAGATTTACCACTTCCACTTTGTCCTAATATTGCAACAATTTCTTCTGGTTTTACTTCTAAATTATAAGTATATATAACTTCAGCATTTTTATATTGATATTCTAAGTCTTTAATTTCAATCACTTTTACTCCTAAATAATCTTGGTATTAAAATAAATATACTAAGTACTAATACTAAAAGTATTAATGCTACACCTGCTGCTTGGTTAGTACGATATGAACCCATTAGTTGATATAAGTACCAAGGAAGTGTAATAAACTCATCAGATCCAAAGAGTGCAATGATACCTAAATCACCTAAGGAAAAACAAAATGATAAAGCAAAAACATATGCAATTGATGTTTTTAAATAAGGATATTCTATATATCTCCACCTATTAATAAATCCTAAACCCAAAGAAAAACTTAATTTATCATATCTTTTTCCTATTTTATGAGTAGCTGGCACAAGCACTGCTAATGCAAAAGGTAAAGACATAAGAACATTTGCAGTTAAAAGTGCCATACTAGACCAAATAAATAAAGAAGCATCATATTTTTGATACATTAGAAAAAAACCCAAACCTAGAACTAAAGATGGAATTGCCAAATAAATATTTCCAGAAAAAGCCACTAAAGCATTAGCAAGTTTTGAAAATGGTTTTGAAGCTAAACGTGTATCTAAAGTAAAGTTTCGTCTTGTATAACATAATAAGATAGCTATAATTACTGTTATTATACTAGATATACTTGCAAGTGACATAGAAGTAAAAAAAGATCTTATAAAAATAGGATCAGAAAATATCTGGGAAAAATCAGCATCTATTCCATCTAAAAAAATCACAAGTAAAGGGAAAAGAAAAAACACTGTAAAAAAAGCAATAATAAAATATTGGATTATTTGTATTGTTTTTGAATCTTTCCAAATAATTAATGTATTACTTGTTTTAAGATTAGAAACATTTATTCTAAAAGTAGATGAAAACATTACAATAACAGCAGAAATACTTAATTGAATTAGTGCTAGTTTTAGTGCTAAATTTATATCAAAATCTAATTTAACAGCTTCATAAATAGCAACTTCTAAAGTATTATAACTGGGATTTCCACCTAAAAGTAAAACCACTGCAAAAGAGGTAAAACAAAGTAAAAAGATTGTTGATGCAATACCTAATAAAGAAGATTTTAAGGCTGGATACTCTACATATAAAAAGCGTTTATATACTGAAAAGTTTAGACTTTTTGCTAATTTATATTTTTCTTTTGGAATAGTTTCAAAACTATGTAATAAAGCACGTAAAGCAAATGATGCATTAAGATAAACATGAGCTACTAAGATTCCACCTAAACCATAAAGATAAGTTCCAAAAGATGCATCAAATAAATATAAACTTATTTGATTTAAATAACCATTCCGTCCCAAAACACCTATAATTCCAAAAACAACTATTAGCGTAGGCAAAACTATTGAAGAAGAAAATAAAGCGATTAAAAGTGATCTTCCTTTAAATTTACTTTGATGTGCTAAAGCCCAGGCTAGTGATAAAGCTACAAACAAAGAAATTACAGTAGATAAAAAAGCTTGATAAATAGTGAATTTTAATAAAGAAAATATTCTATCATCTATTTGACTTATAATATTAGTTTCTTGAGCTTGATATAAAGTGTAGAATAAAAGAAAAGAAAATAAGAATAAAGAAAGAGAGATAGTTCCACCTAAAAAGGTGGAACATTTAAATCTGTTAAATGTTTTGAACATTATTACTTCTGTACAGCTTTAAGCCATTCATTTATAATTGTTTTTCTATTTTTTTGTACTTCTTTACCATCCATTAAAATAAATTCTTTTGGTTTATGTAGTTTATCAAAGGCTTTGTTTATTCTTGTACCTTTTATTACTGGGTATGCCCAATTTGATGTAGGAATAAGTTCTGCGAATGTTTTACTATATAAAAATTCTAAAAATTCTTTTGCTAAGACTTTTTGTTTTGAAGACTTAACAATTGCTGCTACTTCTATTTGAGCATAATGTCCTTCTTTAAAAGCTGCTGATTTTATATTATATTTCTTTTCTGCAACCATATGATATGCAGGAGAAGTTGTATAACTTAATACCATATCTGCTTCACCTTTTAAGAATAAACCATAAGCTTCTGACCAACCTTTTGTAATAGTAAGGATATGTGGAGATAAACGTTTCCAGTAGTCTGATGCTTTATCACCATAAATAGACTTAACCCATAAAATCAAACCAAGTCCTGGAGTTGACGAACGAGGATCTTGTATTACAATCTTAAAATCTTCTGGCATTGAAGCTAATTCTTCAAATGACTTTGGTATATTTTTAAGTTTATTCTTATCATATACAAAAGCAAAATAACTATAATCAAAAGGTACAAAAGTATCGTCTGTAAAAGAAATAGGTAAATCTATTATAGATGTATCTAATCCATGAGGTGCAAATAAGTTTGTTTCTTTTGCAACTTGAGCAATTGCTGTATCAAGACCTAATAATACGTCAGCTTTTGTTTTTTTACCTTCTAATTGTATTTTACGTAAAGTTGCAATAGAACTTGATACTGATACAAATTTTAATATACAATTACACTTTTTTTCAAATGCTACTTTAATTTTAGGACCTGGTCCCCATGATGCAGCAAAAGATTCATAAGTATATACGTTTAGTGTCGGTTTTTCATTAGCAAAAAGCACAAGGCTAGTTAGTAATAATAAATATATTATTTTTTTCATTTTTTATTATACTCCATATTTAAAATTCTATTATTGAATACAAATTTATGTACAAAATAGAATTTTGTATTTCTGTAAAAACAGAAAACATTTCTTTTTTTAAAAGAGACATTATTATCTTATAGTCACGATGAATTTTAATACTAAGTTCATTGCGTACTACTACCCTATCTTCAACATTTTATAAATGCTAAAATTGCTTTTTAAAATTCCACTTGAATAGAATACATAATGATAACTAGAGAAATTCTCATTCACTAACTCTAGCGTTAAATTATAGGGATACAATACCATAAAAACAAAAATTACTAAGACACATTATTAAATTATTTGTCAATTTTTCTTTGTTTTGAGTAGATACACACTCATTGTGTTTATTTGTTCTTTTTGGGAAAAATATACTTGAACTTAGTTTCCCTAAAACTCTTAGGATTTAGCTTAGCACTACAGTATAAAATGAACATATTACCCTATAAATAAATAGTTAATCTACATTAAAAAACATTTTATTTACTTTAATATTCTTATCATGATTTTTTACAGATAATTTAGATTTTATTATAATAAAATCTTTTTGTTTATTAAATTAAAGATAGTATAGATAGTGAGATCCTTTTTCAAAAAAATATCAGATACTTTTTCATAATTCTGACTTTTATAAAACTTCTCTTGTCACAGCACTAGTTACAAAGAAAGATTATCTCTATCTACACTGTTACAACATAATTGACATTGATGATGGCATATATTTAGATTTTAACAAGTTATATGATGTGCCAATTCAAAAGAGGTTAATTTTTACTCCTTCATAGGATCATTACATACGTATTTCCACAAAGAAGTAGTTGAAAAAATAAACGAGATATGTTCACCTAAGAATCTAAAGTTGATTGAGATATCTAAGTACTGCTTAAAGCTAGAGTACTCATAGATTCAATAAAAGTTGAGAGAATAATTACTAAGTAATTAGCCTAGCAACTTTGAGTTAGTCGTTATATCGTAGTATTAATTAAACTACTTGATATCTTTCATAACTTTAAAATAAGAACCACATCTAGCAATATTTTCCAAGTTAATATGATTTTTATCATTAATTCTTTCATCTTGAATATACTGGAATTTTAATTCTAAAACTAAAGGTACAGTTTTTCCGGGAATATCAATTTGTGAATAAAAATCACAAAAAAGTGCACTATGACTTGATTTTATCATTGGAGGATAATCCTCAAGAGTTCTATGTGTATCTATATTAAAAGTTTTAATTTCACTTTCATCTTTGTTTAAAGATATAGCACATTTTTTAAGATCATCTAAATTATCTATATTTGCAAAACATATAGTAGCTTTTTTATGTTTTAGAATATTAGCTAAAGAATCTTTTTGACTACCATCTTCTTTATGTCCTATTGAAACAACTATTGTTGCAGGATCAGAAGATAATGGTGTAAAATAAGAAAAAGGAGCTGCGTTTATTACTCCTTCATCTTCAGTTACTATCCAAGCAATAGGTCTTGGAATTACTGTATCACTCATAAGTTTATATCTATTTGTATTATCAATATTTTCATATTCTAAAATCATTTATATCCTTAATATATTTTAATTATTATATCAAGAATTTAATATTTTATATATTATTCAAAATCTAAATATTCTTTTTGTTTTTCATATAACTCATCAAACATTAAAGATATATCTTCTAAAGTACAAACAGCTGCTGTTAAAGGATCTAAAGCTAAAGTTTGTTTTAAAAGTTTTAAGTCTTTATTTAAAACACCCTCAACTAAAAGTTCTTGCATTAAAATATTAGTTTTATTTAAAGCTGCACAAGAAGAAGAAAGAGAATCAACAATACAAGGTTTTATTCCATCTTTATCAACAAATGCTGGTATTTCAACTATAGAGTTAAAAGGTAAATTATATACATAATCATTATTAGATACATTTACATTTACTCTTGTTTTTTCATCATTCATAATTGCATTTATAATTTTAGGAGCATTAAAAATATTTTGTCTTACTTCAATAGTTTTTACACCTTCTATTTCTTCTTGCATTATTTTATTAATACTTTTTACTTTATCTTCTTCAAGACTTAATAAGTCCCATCTAATAGGCAAAAACTTTTTAGTTAACTTTTCATTCTTTTTAAAATATGGAAGATAATCACTCATATGCCAATGATTTACTGTTGAATAAAAATCAAACATTTTTAATATTTCTAGTCTAATTAAATCTTCATCTTGAACTTTTTTATTATTTACTAATTCTTTAATTCTAGGATATAAATCTTCTCCATCAAGGCTAATTTTTGTAATCCAAGTCATATGATTAATACCAGCAAATTCAAATTCTACTTTTTCTGATAATGTTGAATTTACAATATCATGTCTTTTTTTATTTTCATCAGGATGAGAAATCCATTTATCTTCACCTAAAAAACCTAATAATTGACAAACAGTATATTGAACACCATAACATAAACCAACAATATTAATATTAGTACTTTTTTTAACAGCGTTAACCATAGGGGCAAGTGGATTTGAATAATTTAATAATAAAGCATTAGGACATAGATTTTCCATTTGTTTTGCAATATTTACTAATACAGGAATATCTCTCATAGCTCTAAATATTCCACCAGGACCCATTGTATCCCCTGCTTCTTGATCAACTCCATATTTTTTTGGAATTTCTAAATCATTTTTCCATGCTTTCATACCACCTACTGTAAAAGTAGTAATTACAAAATCTGCATCTTTTAAAGAATCTTCTAGTGAGCTAAATTTTTCCACTTTAGCTTTTGTATTTTCTTGTTTTATTATTTGTTTTGTGAACTTATATGTAAAATCTAATTTTTTTTCATCTATATCATAAAGTGCGAAAAAACAATCTTTTACATTTTTATATGAAAACATCGCCATTAAAAGTTGTCTTGTAAAAGAAGTACTACCAGCGCCTATCATTACGATTTTAGTCATCATTTCCCTTTTTTAATAATTTAGAATGTGTACAAACAGCTATAAGAATAATTACACCATAAACAAATCTAGTATAAAAACCATCTAATCCAACAGCTATAATTCCTGATTCAATAATTCCAATTATAATTGCACCAATTAAAGTTCCAAAAATTGTTCCAGATCCTCCAAATACAGAAGTTCCTCCTATAAATATAGAAGCAAATACTAAAAGCAAATATCCTTCTCCATTACTTGGCCACCAAGATCCCATTTCAAGACATAAAAAGATTGAGCATAAAGCAGAAATAAATCCCATTTGAACAAATAAAAACATTCTTACTTTATTTGTATTAATTCCCATCATTTTACATGTTTTAATATCAGAACCTATAAATAAAATACTATTCCCAAACTTATGTCTAAAAAGAATAAAATATAGAAATACTGCAAATACAATTAACCAAAAAGCTTGTGCTGGAAAAAAGAACCAAGGCCCTACTAATAAATCATTTAAAAAAGTATCTTTTATATCAATAAAACTTAAAGCTCTTCCATCACTTAGAATCATAGTTAAACCTCTAAATAAAAACTGAGATCCAATAGTTGCAATAATTGAAGGAACTTTTAACTTAACAATTATAAATGCATTAAATAAACCAGCTAAGCAGCCTACTAATAAACATAAAAATACAGACAATGCAGTATTTTCAAAAGATATATATGTTTGAGAGAATACAAATCCACTTAAAGCCATAATTGATGGAAAAGATAAATCAATCTCTTTTGCAATAATTAAAGGAGTTAAACTTAAGGCTAAAAAAGCAGTAAAAGGTATAATACTTAAATAAGATATATAAATATTAGACTTTAAAAAAACTTCTGGTACTAAAATTATAAAAGTAGAAATAGTAAAACAAAGAACTATAAATATAGAAAACTGATATTTAAATTTTTCAAACATATTAAAGACTCTCTATATTAATTAATTTATTTTGTAAATCTTGCACAGATATGTCAGATTTATTAATATCAGCTTTTATCTCACCTCTATCAATTAAGATAAATCTAGAACATACTTCATAAGCATGTAAAATATTATGAGTAATAAATATTGCAGACTTATTATGGTTTTTTAATTCTTTTATAAAATCTAATACTTTTTTAACTTCTTTAATAGCTAAAGATCTTGTAGGTTCATCTAAAATTACAAGTTTTGCATCAAAATATACAGCTCTTGCAATTACAAGTCCTTGCCTCTCTCCACCTGATAAAGATGATACTTGAGAAGAAGAACTTAGACCTAAACCCTTAAGTCCTAAAAATCCTTTTAGAAGTTTCATACTTTCTATTTTTTGTTTATTAATATCTATAAAACCAAAAATATTTGTAATCTCTCTTCCTAAGAATATATTTCTATGTATTTCTTGCTCTAATCCTAAAGAATTATCTTGGTATACAGTTTCAATTCCATTCTCACGTGCTTGAGAAATTGAGTATTTTTTTATATCTATTTTTTTACTATTAACTAACATTTCTCCTGAATCAGCATGAACTAATCCTGATAAAGTTTTAATTAAAGTAGATTTTCCAGCTCCATTATCGCCTAAGATGGCGATAATTTCATTAGAATATAAAGAAAAAGAGATATTATTTAGAACTTTCATTTTATTAAATGATTTAGTGATATTTTTTAATTCTAAAACTTTTTGCACTTATCTAATACTTTTTTTAACTAAAGATTCAATCATTGAAATATTTGATTTATCAACAAATGATGCACCTGTATCAATATTTAAACCAGAAAAACCATATTTTTTTGTTAATACTAATTGTAATACAGATAAATAACCTTGTAAAAAAGGCTGTGAATCACCAATTAGATCAACATAAGATTTTTTAATCGCATGAATAGTAGCAGGTGATAAAGAATAACCAGCAATAAAATAATCATTAGCTTTTATATGTGCAATTCTTGAAAAAGTTTCCATTTGAGCTGTTAATCCGCCATGATCAATTAAAATAAGTTTAGTATCTGAATGTTTTGAGATATAAGCTGTAAAAACAGAAGAACCTAAAAATGGATCTTTATTGATTTCATCAGATATTTCAATATAATTAACTTTTATACCAAAATCTTCTAAAGCTTTAATCATACCCTTAGCTCTTAAACCTCTATCAGCTTTTCCTAAAAAGCCCCAAACCATTGCTTTATCGCCTTTTTTAAGACCAGCTCTTTTAATAGCTTCACTAGCTAGTGCTATACCTGCTGTATAATTATTACTACCAACATATCCAAAACCTGAAGATTCATATTTTTTTTGCATTTTAGGTAAAGCAGTATCAAGTGAAGATACTAATATATTATTAGCTCTTGCTTCTTTGATTAATAACTCATAAGCTGCATCACCTGGATGTCCCATAATTGCAATACCATCAATATTAGAAGAAATAGCTTTTTTAAAGTTATTAATCATCTTAGATGAAGACCAGTTAGAATAATAAACTCTTAAGTCTATATCTAAATCTTTTGCTGCTTCTTTTGCACCATTAACAACTATACTAGAATACGAGCCACCAGGACTTCCACCTGCATCAAAATAAATTTTGATTTTGTCTGCAGAAAATGCAGACGTAACAAAAAGTGTTACAATAAATAGAATATTTTTCACAATATTTCCTTAGAATAAAATAATTAAAATTGGGGGATTCATTAAAAAAGTAGATTTTATATCTTAGTTTTTTTGTATGTACCTAAACTTAGGCCTGAAGATTTTAATATTCACATTATATTTATATTTGTTTAAAATGTCAATTTAATTTTTAACTTATTTATTTAGAAAAAGATTCTTTTAATCTTTTTCTATTATAAGTACAACTTTATTCCTTCCTGTATCTTTTGCTTCATATAATGCATTATCTGATATTTCGATAGCTTGTTCTAAAGTAATATCTTTATTTACATCTTTCATATAAAATACTCCAATACTACAAGTACATTGTATTTTATAATCATTATGTTCTATTTTAAGATTTTCTACGTTTTTTCTAATTCTTTGAGCTATAGAAAAAGTTAAATTACTATCACTATTTTCAATAAAAACTAGAAACTCTTCGCCTCCATAACGCCCTGCTATATCATTTGAACCAATTGAAGTTTTTATAGTATTAGCTACCATTTCAATTGCTACATCACCTGTTTGATGACCATAAGAATCATTTATTTTTTTAAAAAAATCTATATCAATCATTAATAATGATATATGTTTATTTTCATCTAATGATTTAGTAAATTTAAGTTCACTTAAACGCATTAATTCTCGTCTATTATATAACTTAGATAATACATCTATAGTTGATTGAGTAGTTAATTCATCAATTACATTTTTTAATACATTTGACATAGAATTAAAAGATTTTGTTAAATCTCTTAGTTCACACGTTGCATGTCGTATTGAAGCATCTCCAATTTCATGCCCATAATCTCCATTTTGAATCTTTTTAGATCCATTAAGTAAAGACTCTATTGGTTTTACGATTTTCTCTGAGAACCTTAGTACAAAAGGCATAGTAATAAGTAATAAAACAATAATAAAAATAAATATATATGTAATAAATTGTTTAAATATTTCATACATTTCATACTCAGATATTTGAGCTACGACTAACCATCTATCAAAATTACTAGATACATAAGCACCTAAAACATTATCATTTGTATAAGATATAAATAATCCATTTTTTATATCACCTAAAACAACTTTTTCTAATAATTTAGAATCTTTATCAAACATTCTTTTTGTTAATAATTGACTTTGTGAATTTATAATAAATGTTTCTCCAGTTTTCCCAAACCTAAAACTTTCAACAATAGCTTGTATACTACTAAGCCTTACAGCTGCTACAACTAATGAAATGATTTCACTATCTTCATTATAGACAGGAGAAGTAAAATGAATAACAGGGATATTTCCATTTTTATTAATTTGTGCTTTACTTATAGTCTCAACTCCATCTAAAGCTTCTTTAAAAAACTCTTTATTTGAATAATCAGCTTTATTAAAAAATGTAGTATCTAATATAGTTTTACCATTTAAATCAACTAATGATACAAAATAAAAATCACTTTGATGATCTATAAAATTATCAAACAAAGACTTAACTCTTTTTAAATCATTTATTTTAACATCATTATTACTAGCAAGTGTTCTTATTGATACTTCTCTTTGAGTAAGCCAAGACTCTATTGCTTGATTTTGCATTCGTACAATTGAAGATAGTTCTCTTTGATAATTTTCTTTAATTTGAGTTTTATTCATAAAAATTAAAAATGAAGATATTATTAATACAATTATAAGTATTAAATTAATAATAAAAGCTCTTAATCTTCCTTTAAATGTGTCTGTAGAGAATATTTTTCTAACTCTACTCATATTCAACCTCTTTCATTAACTTAACAGCTTGAGATCTTAACTCACCTGCTTTTCTAACATTAATTCTTATTTGTTTAAATACTCCCCAATCTTGTAATATTTTATGAGCTTTAACTCTTCTATTAACAGGAAATTCCATATCTAAATCTGCAAATAGTTTTTGTCCTTTTTTTGAACTTAACCATTCAATTAATTTAATTGCTTCTTTTTTTCTTTTAGCATATCTTGTTATTCCTATGCCTGAGATATTTACATGAACCCTATTTTGTTCATCTCCTAACCAGAGCATTTTAACATTTAAACTAGGATCATCTTTTATCATTTTTGCTAAATAATAACTATTTACAATGCCTATATCGCCCTTACCTTTTATTATTTGATTTATAACTTCAACATCAGAAGTAAGAGGTTTCATTGCAAAATTTTTAACCCAAGATCTTATTATTATTTTTGTTTTATCATATCCATAGTGTGCAATCATCATAGCAACCATAGACTTATTATAAATTCTCTGAGATGTTCTTACAATTAGTTTATTTAACCATTTTTCATCACCAATGCTTTCATAATCACTTAAGTCATCGGGATTTACAGTGTTTGTATTATAAACAATTGATCTAACACGAAGAGATAAACCAAACCATTGTAATGAAGGATCTTTTAAGTGAGAAGGAATATTTTTATTTAAAATACGTGATCTTATTGTTTGGAAAATTCCAATTTGTTGAGCTTCATATAAATCACTAGCATCAACAGCTAAAAGCGCATCAACTTGAGTATCATTAGCTTGAGATTTAATCATTAGGGTAGCTTCACTTGCATCCATAATAATGTAATTTACTTTAATCCCTGTATCTTTTGTAAATTCTTCAAATATTGGTTTCATTAAATATTCTTGTCTTGCAGAAACTATATTAAGATATTGTTCCTCTGCTTTAAGACTTGTGATAAAATCAACATTTAATAAAAAGACGAATATAATTATTTTAAATATAAAAGTATTATTTGACAAGTTGAACTTAATCATTTAAACTATCCTTAAATGTATTGATAGTTATTATCATATAAAGAATCT
>JABSON010000410.1 GCA_013215915.1 Campylobacteraceae bacterium
CAAATAAATGTATAATAACAAACCTTGATGATAAAATACTATTGTCAGATATATATACTGAAATAAGTTTTTTTAATTACTCTATCTTTACAAAAGAGATTAATGCGACAAAGAATAACGAAAAAGAAAAAAAAGAAATTAGTTTAAGTACATTAACAAAATCAGTTAAGAATTTTGTCATTTTTGGTATAAAGGAATATGGAAAAACAACAATCTTACATAAAATATTTTCTAATTATTTAGACCAATTTTTCGAATTCAATAAAATCCCTATTTTTCTTAATTTCTCAAATCAAGTAAATCGTAATAACAATTTGATTGATGACATTAAAAGTTTTTTAGCATGTAACATTGAGAAACCTATTAATACTACTAAATTACTAGAATCGGGAGATGCTGTAATTATAATTGACAACTTTAATGTCTTTTGCCCAAAAGCAACAGTAGAACTAACTACATTTATTACTAAATATAAAAACATTAAAATTATTATTTCATCTTTGGAAAATGCAATCACCTCTATTAAACATGATGTTGATAAGGATGAATCTTTATTAGAAAACTTTGAAGAAGTATATTTACATAATTTTAATAAAAAAAACACAAGAGAACTAGCAAATAAAATGAATATGTATGATACTAAAATTATAAATAAAGTACATCAGTCAATTGAGAAATTTCACCTTCCTGCTAGCCCATTTATTTCATCTCTAATGATATTCTTATTTAAAGAAAAAGAAAAAGCACAAACCAATGAATCATTACTGTTAGAATTATTTTTGGATTATATTTTAGAGAAACAAGATATTCATAGTGTTTTAGGACAAAAATTTGACTATGAAAATAAAATGAATTATTTATCTTTTATTGCTACTCATATGCTAAATAACAAAGTTTTTAACTTTAGTAAAAATAATTTGTTAAAAGTAACGATAGATTACTTAGACGATAAAAAGTTTAATATTGAAGCATCTTTATTAGTTGATTACTTTATGGAAAAAACTATTTTTATAAACTATAATAATAGAATAGAGTTTAGATTTCAAGCATTTTTTGAGTTTTTTATAGCTAAAAAAATGTTTAAAGATGAGATATTACGAAATAAAATATTAAAAACAGAAAATATTTTGGAATTTAAAAGTGAAATTACTTATTACAGCGGATTAAACAGAGAAGATGATACTTTCTTATTGAGAATTTTCAAAGATATGAATAAAATTATAACAAATGATTTAGTTTTAGAAAATATTCATAGTTTAGATTTAATTATGAAAAATAAAGATGTTTTCTTAAGTGATATTGATCCTGACTATGAGCCAAAACAGGCTTCAGATCAAACATTAGATAATATAAATAGTAAAAGAGATGAATCAACAACTCTTAAACAAGATGTATATAAAGAAATAATAATAAACCCTACCGAAAATAAAATCATTTCTGCTAATGATGAAAGTTATATTATAAAAACATTACCAAAATATATTGAGTTATGTGCCAAGGTAATTAAAAATGCTGACGAGATTAAAGGACAAACAAAAAAAGATTTTTTTATTAAACTAATTCATCACCTTACAAGTTTTATCAATATATTAATGACAAATATTGAAGAAGTTATTGAACATATTGATATGGAAATGAAAGATACAAAAGCATCCGAACAAAAAGATATTTTATTTAAATTAGAATCTTTATTATTTTCTACTATAGAGCTAAGTGTTATAAAATACTTTTCTTCATTAGTTATTACTGAAAAATTAGAAGTTATTATACATGAAATTTATAAAGAGACAAATTCTATTAATGTAA